>JBDSAQ010000136.1:0-5710 GCA_039922095.1 Ginsengibacter sp.
AAGAGCTTGCTATTCTGAATGGGATGAAATTGAGCGATAAGGTTACTGCCGGGATGAAGATAAAAATTCCTGGTTTGTAAGAATGCTATGAAAGTTATACTTGCTCCAACAGTGGGAGCCATTAATCAATAGAGTAAAACAGGTAATTCATATTGGCGGCTCCCATCTTTAGGGCTTGATTCAAATAAAATCAAATTGAGCGTAGAGTTAGAGCGTTTTTTTTCAACGTCAATTATAAAGCTAAAATTGCCCCATTCCGGAGCGCCGGCATCCGTCATTTGAAAACCTTTTTTTAGCTCTTGATGTCCGTCTTCTACTACCCAGCTAAAGCTTGCCTCAAAAATTTGTCCTTTACCTTTTATTTGAAATGTGTGCTCTCCAATCTTTTCAACCGTTACCTCTTTAAACCTTTCATTTGAATAAATTTTCGCGGATGAGGTGGGTTGTTTTTCGGGTACTTGTTTTTCATGAGGTTCTTTAGTTCCGATGGTATCATTTGCTTTTGATAGATCATTATTAACCTTAGTTTCTTCTTTATTATTTGTATTGCATCCTGCCAATGCAACTATTAATAAAAATTTTATGAATTTCATGTTAAGAATTTTATATCTGATAGTTATAACTCATCTTACTTATTGGTATATCTTTTCAAAAAAGCTGTAACTTCTTTAGCCCATGCCTCTCTGTATTTGATTAAATAATTTTCATGTGCTGCAAGAGGAAAAGTCACTAATGTTTTAGGTCCGCTAAGATTTGTAAAAATAGCCCTTGTCTCTTCCGGAGTTACTCTCTGATCTTTTTCTCCATACAAAAGAAGTGCAGGGCATTTAATGTTTTTAGCATAGTTAACAGGGTTATGGCCGAATGCATTAAAGCCATTTTGCACGCCACCCCAAAACACCAGGAAATATGCCATAGGAAAAGCAGGGATACCAATAATTGCAAAGCGGTTCTTTACCGTTTTAAGCATGGTACTAAAGGGGCACTCAATAATGATAGCTCTCACCGCAGGTTCTTTATTTTCATTAAGCGCTTTCATAATAGCAGTTGCTCCAAGTGAGGTACCAAATAAAATAATATTTGTCTCGCCTCTTCGTTTTATAAAATTAACGCAAGTCTCTACCTCCCGGGCTTCCTTAAATCCAATGGTGGTTTGATTTCCTTCAGAGCCTCCTGCTCCCATAAAGTCCACGAGCAAAGTGTTATAGCCAAGGTTTTTAAAAATAGAAGCTTTATCGAGCAGAGAAGATTTTTCGCCACCATAGCCATAAAACATAATAACTGTACCTTTTGAAATTCCGGCTTTTATAAACCAGCATTCTATTTCCTTATTACTTTGCAGCCTAATAGTCTGAAAGGGCAAATTGGGTCTTTTTTTATTTTGCGGCCTGGGATTACTTATACCAAAAAATGCAACACTTAATTTTTGAACAAGTGAAATGTAATTTGGATCTTCTGTCTTGTCTTTTTCAGACACCTCAAAATGAGTAAATTTATATGCATGAAAGAAAGCGATCGTATTCAGGAAGATAAATAGGACCAGGATTATCCAAAGTGATTTCTTTATAACTCTTTTACTGTTCATTGAAATGCAAACCTGAATTGTTACACTTTAAAGCTAATCAATTGTAAACGAAAGAGTAAACATATCCAATATAATTAATCTTATTTAGAACAATATATTGTAGCCTTAGTATAATACTTAGCAGGTAATTTTCTTTCATCACCTCCTCTTTAATATTTATCCCCGTGTATTGCAGAAATAAATCTAACTGCTTATTTTTAACATATAATTCTCTTCCCCTAATGTTGTAAAATTTTATATATGAAAACATTCTTGTATTTCATCAGTTTGGCAGTGGCGCTTACAGTTCCCAATATTTCTTATTCGCAAGGCTTTTTAAAGAAAATTAAAGACAAAGTAAATAAGGCCGTTGAAAAAACTGCGACGAAGGAAGTGGAAAAAGAAGCCGGTATTACGCCAGACCAGCAAACAGATAATAATAGCTCTAACTCGTCAGGAAAACCCTCTAATAAGGGCGGCGGTGGTTTAAGTAATACAGAACCCCCGGATGTAAAAGCTCAAATGGCAGAAGCCGAAACTGCACATGGTGCTAAAAATTACAGCGATGCACGTTACTCTTTACAGCAGGCTCTTATGGGAATAGAAATCCAGTTAGGCCGGCAAATACTTAAATCGTTACCAAAAACAATAGTGGCTTTACCAGCAGATACGTTACAGGATAAAGTAATGAGTACACAATGGGGGTGGAGCAACCTGAGCATTCAGCGGGCATATAAAGAAGGGGATAAGCAGTTGACCATTACTATTGGAAATGCAGGCATGTATGCAGGTTTAGCCAACATGTACTTTGCCAATGCGAATATGATGGAAGCCAGCGGTAGCAAACAAAATTTTAAACAGGTAAAGGTAAAAGGCAATAAAGCTATTATTCAGTATGAAGATAGCAAAGGATATACATTGATAGCATCCTTAGGACAAACTTCCATGATAGTTTGGGAATGTATCAACTTTGCCAATGAGCAGGAAGTGATGACCGCTGCTAACATTTTTGACATTGATGGAATAAAAAAAATGCTGGGCGAACAATAATTCTTAATCTCAACAAAAAATAATTATGAAATACCTGATCACACTATTTACTCTCATCACTTGTACTTTTACTGTTATGGCACAGGATTTTGCAAAGGCAATGACCACAGCCAAATCTTCGTACAATGCAGGTAAGCTTGAAGAAACACATTTTGCTTTACAGCAGGCCATGCAGGAGGTGGACCTGATTATTGGCAAAGAGGTATTGAAATTACTTCCGGCCCAAATGGATACACTAAAGAACAATGCCAAGGATGATAATGTTTCTTCCAATATTGGTTTTGCTGGGGCTACCATACATCGCAGTTACGGAAAAGGCATGCGGAAAGCCGACCTTTCTATCATCAGTAATTCTCCACTTGTAGCCATGATGAACACTTTTCTTAATACACCCATGCTGGGTGGATTGATGAATGATGGCAAAACAAAGACTGTTAAGATACAAGGCTATAAAGCGAGGCTGGAAAAACAGGAGGGGAGCACGGAAGGTAAAAATGATTACGAACTGCAGATACCACTGGGCAGCGCTTTAATCACTTTTAAAGTAGATGATTGCACCGATTCCCAAATACAGGATATGGCTAATACTATCCCCCTGCAGCAGTTAGCCAAACTGATACAGTAAGAGCATAATTACAAATGTTTGGTCCTTGTAAAACGAGCATTGTTAATCCCTCCCATTTACAAGACAATTTCATTTTATTCCTTTATCACCAATCTCGCTTTCTCTTTTGCTGTCCCAATTGTAGCTATTGCGCCGGAGTTGAAATTGAGGAAGTCTGTCTCTATACCGTCTGAAAATATTACACCATTAGCGGGCATATAGGACTCTACAATAAGTTTTGTTTGCAATGTTAATATACCTGCATTCAAATCCACCTGTGTTTTTTTGCTTTGGAATGGTTCTCTCACTGCAAACATTAATTGATTGTCTTTTAGTTTTGCAACTTTCTTTTTGCTGTTATCCTTCTCAATGAATTTGTGCATACCAAAAGTCATATTAAAAACGGAACTCAGCCAGCCTGTAGAACCTGCCTGTGTTGACACAATTATTCCTGAGGAAGAATGCTCTTCAGTTTTGTTATTGTATGAAATTTTGTAACGGGCAGATACGTGAGAAGATGCACCAATAAATAAATCATTAAATGCCAGGAGTCTTTGTCCGTCATTTAAAGTAGCTTCAGCAAGTGTCGCAATTTTCGTATGGAAATTATTTGTTATTACCTTTTCTACTGCAACAATAAAATTGTCAGAATTAAAAGGAAGCAAAAAACCATCATAGCGTTCAATATCAGGATTGACAGCAATTATGGGGATTTCATTTACATACTTCGCTGTATTTGCTACAAGTCCATCTTGTCCTACTACAATCACAACCTGGTTTTCGTTGAATAAAAAGGAAGGCAGAAAATTTCGTTCTATAATTTTGTTTTTTACAACCTTTGAAAGCCGGCGTTGAACAACAGAAAGTGAATCATGAAAATTCTGATGCTCAATTTCATAATCTTTAAAATTTCCACCAGCACTTTCAATATAAAATTTTGCCTGTGCTTTGGTATTGAACCTTTCAATCAGCATTTCAAGACGTGTTTTATTCCTGACAATGATTGCATATTCAATACTCATTTCTTATCCTTCTTATCGGTGAGAATAGATTCTAAAAGTTCGGGGCTGATATTTAAATTCCCGATCTTACCGGCATTTTCTGCAAGCTGCCTGAAAGCCAGGGCAATATTAAATTTTGGATCAGGATTATTATTAAGTGCAGTAATAATTTTCCAATCCATTTCCCTGTAAGGCTTTAAAGTTGTTTCCAGAACATAGCCCTGTGTATCTGCTTCTTTTCTTTCATTTGCAGATTTCTGTTCAATTAATAGCTTACGCTGATCTTCTACAGAAATATCTGCCTGAACTCTCATTTCACGAAGCTTCCGGTCGCTTTCTGCTTTTTGAATCTGGGCTTCCATTTTCTTTTCATCAATTTGTTTTTTCTTTTCTTCCACAGCTATTTCTGTATTTAATTCAGTCTCTTTTATTTTACGTTCCTGTTCAACAGCAAAGTTTCTGCGTTCATAAACTGCCTGGTCTGCCTCCTGAGATAACTTTTCCCTTGTTTCCGTTTCAAGTGCTCTTGCCATTTCGGGTGTTGCTTTTATTGCAAGGATATTTACAGTTAATATTTCAATACCAAGAATAGAGATAGCTTGTGATGCCTGTAGGCCTTCGGTTATTTTTGTCCCAATTGTTTTTGCTGAGCGGATTGATTCTTTGAGCCCAAGACCGTGAATGTAAGAGGATGTCGCTGTTTGAGCTTCATTAATTATGCGCTGGTTTAATTTTTCTGAATCGTTCTTTTTATAGGTTCCATTACTATCAACTGTAAAATCGAGTAACTCTGCTAATTGCTTGGGATTACCAACCTTATAAGTAACCTGCCCCTGTATTGAAATGTTTTGATAATCATTTGTAGTTTCATTAAAAATAAAGGGAAGATCATTACTTCCCATAGGAATTGCACTAATTGAGCTGTTTGGTGCATAGTAAAAAAACGAAAGTCCGCGACCTTCTTTTTTAACTTGTCCGTTTTTGAAATGTATGACATAGGTCATTGAGTCAAATTTGATGTAGCTTATTCCAAACATATACTATGATTTACTTTTTTAAATTATAAGAAGTGCTGACCAGCAATATTTGCAGTTTTGTTTGCTGAATTTTAAAGCTACTCAATTGTGGCTAAATAAGAATGATATATATGTCCGGATCCATAGAAAATTTTTCCCTTACTTCTCCAAATCCCTATCTTTAAAGTATACAATAACCTAAATATATCATGATGAAAAAACGATTGCTTAACATTTTATTTGGCCTTATATGCCTGCCGCTATTTACAATATCTCAAACCGGAAAAGTAATGGACAATCTTTCCATGACAAGTAAGATATTAAAAATGGAGCGTAAATATGCCGTGTACCTTCCACCGGATTATGAAAGTTCTGATCGCAGTTATCCTGTTCTTTACCTGTTGCATGGGGGAGGGGATGACCAGACCGGATGGGTACAGTTTGGAGAGGTTCTGAATATTGCTGACAAAGCTAT
>JBDSAQ010000137.1:0-4790 GCA_039922095.1 Ginsengibacter sp.
GGAGATGGATAAAATAAATACACTAAAAAACTTCTTCATATCTTATAATTTTGTGATAAAAAAACTGAGACAAACCTAATTAGATTTTCATGGTGTAAAAGATGAAATCTTGTTGTATAAAGCCTGCAAATGGGGAATCTGTTAAATTTATTTTTCAAAATACCTTTTATAAAATATTGACGCAGATGGCTTAACAATTCATTAATTTTGTTTCTTTCTCTTCTTAACCAATGTTTGTTTAATGGCGTTAATTGATATCAAGCTGCCAAAAACGATTGCAAGGGCACTTTCTTTAACGGGAAGTTCGCCCAAACGCCAGCAATTAAAAGTATTAAAAAAAATGTTGCGGATTGCCAGGTTCACCGAATTCGGGCAAAAGTATAAGTTTGATGAAATATTGCTAAGCCGTCATCCCGGTAAATATTTTCAGGAATTAGTTCCAACCTACAATTACAGCACCATTTATAAAGAATGGTGGCATCAGAGCCGTGAAGGTAAGCCTGATGTTTGCTGGCCGGGGGTTATAAAGTTTTTTGCTTTAAGCAGCGGAACCAGCGATACCTCAAGTAAATATATTCCTGTTACTAAAGAGTTGATCAGGTCAAATACCTTAACGAGTATCCGGCAGTTAATAAGCCTGGCTTCTTACACTAAAGTTCCAAAGAGTTCTGTAGGGCGGGGTTGGCTTATGCTGGGTGGCAGCACACAGTTGCAAAAAGGGCCTACTTATTTCGCAGGGGACCTTAGTGGCATACAGGCAAAAAATATTCCCTTCTGGTTTAACGGAATGTACAAACCCGGAAAAAAAATTGCTAAAGAACAGGACTGGACAAAAAAATTAGATGAAATTGTTGAAAGGGCTCCTGAATGGGATATCGCTTTTTTAGTAGGTGTACCTGCATGGGTACAACTCTGTATGGAAAAGGTTATTGAGCGGTATAACTTAAAAAATATTCATGAAATATGGCCTAACCTTGCTTTTTATGTTCATGGAGGTGTAGCCCTGGAGCCTTATAAAAAGGGATTTAAAAAATTACTCGGAAAACCTATAACATATATTGAAACCTATTTAGCCAGCGAAGGTTTTTTAGCCTACCAGAATCGCCAGGATGCAAAGGGAATGCGCCTTGCTTTAACCAGCAATATTTTTTTTGAATTTGTTCCTTTTGATGATGAGAATTTTGATTCAGAGGGAAATATGATTGCAAAGCCTAAAGCGCTTATGATACATGAAGTGGAAGAAGGTAAAGATTATGCAATATTAATCAGCACTAACGCAGGAGCATGGCGTTATTTAATAGGGGATACTGTTCGCTTTGTTGATCTTGAAAAAAGTGAAATAATTATTACGGGCAGAACAAAACATTTTTTAAGCCTTGTGGGAGAACATTTGAGCGTGGATAATATGAATAAAGCTGTGCAACTGGTAAGCGAAGAGCTGAATATTTGCATACCTGAATTTACAGTTGCAGGCGTACCCCATGGATCTTTTTTTGCCCATCACTGGTATATTGCTACTGATGATGATGTAAATGCTGAAGAGTTACGAATTAAGATTGACAATAAGTTAAAAGATCTCAACGACGATTATGAAGTTGAAAGAAGGCATGCACTAAAAAATGTTTTTGTAGATGTTCTCAGCGAAAAAACATTTATGGATTTTATGAAGAGAAAAGGCAAAGTAGGAGGACAACATAAATTTCCAAGAGTATTAAAAGGAAGGATGCTTGAGGATTGGAAAAAATTTCTGAAAGAGGAAACGGTTCAGATAGCAACGTTGCATAAATAATGGTCTGCACTCACTTTTACGTTTTGGATTTATAATTTACATTGCAGCATTTTTTTTACCTGATAAAGATTGGCGATGACAGAAGCTTTACTTAAAGGTTTGGCAATGGGCCTTTTGTTAGCCATATCCGTAGGCCCGGTAATTTTCACCATTATAAAACAAAGTATTAATAACGGAAAGGAAGGTGGTTTTAGTTTTGTTGCAGGAGTTTGGGTAAGCGATCTTTTGTGGGTTTTACTAAGTAATATTTTTTCCGAGTTTGTTACAAGCCTTCTTGATTTTAAAAAGCCTATCGGTATTACAGGCAGTGTTTTTCTCATGAGCATGGGAGTGTTTTATTTATTCTTTAAAAAAGTACATCTTCATCCTGAAGACATAAAACTCCCCCCACTGCAAAGCAGTGATCATTTAAAAATTGCTCTTTCAGGCTTTTTGGTGAATACTCTAAACCCCGCCGTAATGGCCTTTTGGTTAACGTCTGCCACAGCCCTTGCAGTAACACATACTTTAAAAGAGCGTATTATAATTTTTATCACTTGCCTTATAATTAATATGGCAACTGATATTGGCAAAGTAACACTGGCTGGTAAATTGCGCTCAAAGCTTACCATAAAAAACATCAGGCTTATCAATAAAATATCAGGATTTATATTGCTCGTATTTGGTGCAGCCTTATTAACGGGGGTATTATTCTTTATTAAAAAACCATGACGGCAAAAATTGTAATGAAAAAAATTTGTCTTTCCTTTTTATACTTTTTATTTGGATACATTTCTATTGCGCAAAGTGATTTTATACTTTTAAAAAAAAATGGCCATACTGTAAAAACGATGTTTGCCGGCAGCCCGGTTACTTTTACAACTTCGTTACGTTATCACTCAGGCCTCATTAATTCCATTAAGAACGATTCTATTCACCTGTTGGAGTATGATGTGAGGCAAATGCCAACTAACCTGGGTATTTATATAATGGATACTGTAGCCAACTATCATACCCTGATTTATTATAAGGATATTTTAAAAATAATAAATGAGAAAAACGGCTTTGATGCAGCTGCAAGTGGCGCAAGTTTATTTGGAGGTGGTCTTTTGATTACGACTATTGGACTTGGGACATGGATTTTTACAAAAAGCGGAGAAAGGTATCATGCAAGTCCTAAACTGATAATTGGCTCTGCTGTATTAGGTGCTGCCGGATATGCGCTTTTAAAAACAAACAGTAACAGTTATACCGTTGGGAAAAAATATCAATTAAATTATATCAGAACAAAATAGTACACCCTTGCAACATATTTCTAATAAAAAAGGGAGGAGAAGTTTTATTTCACGAATAGGCAGGTTTTTGCTGAAGGTTATTTTATATAGCTTCATTTTTTCTATCCTTTATATTTTATTCTGCAAATGGATTAACCCGCCAATTACCATTACACAACTGGTAAGTGTTATTAATGGAAATGGATTAAAAAGAGATTACGTAAGTATAAATGATATGAGCTCACATGTAAAACTTGCAGTGATGTGTGCTGAAGATCAATTATTCCCCGACCATGATGGGTTCGATTTTAAGAGCATTGAAAAAGCAAGGAAACATAATAAGAAAGGCAAATCCCTGAGAGGTGCAAGTACTATAAGTCAGCAGACGGCAAAAAATGTTTTTTTATGGCAGCATGGTGGTTATTTCAGACAAGGCCTTGAAGTATATTTTACATTTATGATTGAAATTTTATGGAGTAAGAAAAGAATTTTAGAAGTATACCTGAATGTGGCTGAGATGGGTGAGGGAGTTTTTGGCGCAGAGGCCGCCGCACAAAAGTATTTTCACAAGCCTGCAAAAAATTTAAGCCGTATTCAATCTGCTATGATTGCTGCTTGCTTACCTAACCCCAAAGGATACACTGTAAAGCCTTTATCAAAACACGTGGCCTCCAGGTATCCCTGGATAATAAGGCAAATGAACAGTTTGGGCGCAGACCCTGATGTTAAAAAAATTATTGAATAATTATTTATTAATGATCCTTTTAAAATAACAATTCAGATTTTTTAAATTGCGCAGAAACAGTGCAGCCATGGCCGGTTTCAGATACAATAAGCATATTGCCTTTGTATAATTCCACCCTGCTTTTTATGTTGATTAGCCCTACGCCTTTTTTTCTTTTTGTGGTATCAAAACCTACCCCATCATCAATGATAATAAGATCTATCTCATCCGGTGTTTGTATGAACTTAATTGAAACAGTGTGCGCCTTTGCATGCTTTAAAATATTATTCAATTGCTCCTGCACTATTCGGAATAAATTCAATTTAAATTTTTCATTTAAAATTTCTTCAGTAAAATCTTTTGTTACCAGATTAATTTTTACGGGTTGTACAAGCATAATATCGTCTGCAAGATCTTTAATGGCATCTGTTAGCCCCATTTCGTTTATTAAAGGTGTGATAAGAGTTTTAGAAAGTTTCCTTATCTCATCAATGGCCTGTAGTGTATAAGCAGATGAATTTACTAAAAGCGAATCCCGGTTAACGTTATCTCTTCTTGCCATATCTATATATAACCGTGTAGCGCCTAATAACTGGTTAACATTATCATGCAGCTCTCTTCCAATCTCTGAGCGCTCGCTTTCCTGTGCTGCAATTACAGCTTCAGTAATTTCCTTTTGCCTGATTATTTTTTCTAAAGCAACTTTTTCTTCGAGCAACTTTTGTTCGGTTATATCTGTGAGCAGCGCAAAAAATTGTACAAGCTTTCCCTTGCCATCAAATAAGGGTTGTATCTGGTTTCTAACATAAAATTTTTCACCCGATTTTGTATAATTTAGAATTTCAAACACAAATGGAATTTCTTTGGCAATCTGAAATCTGATATACTCAACTACTTCAGGCTCCGTTTCCTCACCCTGTAAAAAAGCTCCCGGCTTTTTGCCGGTAATTTCTTCCAATTCGTAGCCACATATTTTTGTAAACGCATTGTTTACCCACACTATTCGCTGCTGATCATCAGTAAT
>JBDSAQ010000138.1:0-6484 GCA_039922095.1 Ginsengibacter sp.
TACACATTAATGAAGAAAAGACAAAACAACTGGACTTGAGAAATGGAGAGAGCTTCGGTTTTCTGGGTTTTGACTTCAGGAGACTCAGGACAAAGACAGGTAAATGGAGAGTAAACTATCAACCTAAGATGCAAGCCAGAGTAAAAGTGATGGATAAGATCAAAGATGTGTTTAAACGTCATGAATCACAACCACTGACAAGAGTAAGAGACATTATCAATCCGATACTGAGAGGCTGGGTACAATATTTTAAGATTGGGAACTCAGGCAAAGTGTTTGGATATGTAAAAGATTGGTTGACCAGGAAAATCCGGAGGCATTTAATGAAAGCCAAAGGAAAGCAGGGCTACGGTTGGACACGATGGAGTACAAAGGGCCTCTATGCTATGTATAACATATATAGCAATTTTAAAGTAGCCCCAAGGAAATTTGTTCCAACATGATAGGCTATAAGCCTTAATGAGAAATCATTAGGAAAGCGCAGTGCGTTAAATGCGCATGCTGCGTTTGACGAGGCGGGTGGTGGAAACATAGACTTCAATCTAATGCGCCACTGCTCGACCCTACCCGTGAGGAGCAGGGGGTGAAATCCCCCTTGCTTAGTCGACTACCTGCTGTTCTTCTTCTCTCGTTTGTAAGTGTCATGCTAAATAGATTAATATAAATACTGCACTAAGATAAATCCATAGTATTGAAAATAAAATATGGCCTGTTGTCTCAAATGTTTTCCCTTTCCAATGTTTTGTAGAATATCCAAATAACTGAATAAATAATCTTACTGTCCAAAATATTCCCAGTCCTAAAGAAATTCGTTTCCCAAGTGTTGTAATGATAAGGTCATTTGCAGACGTTAAACAAAGAAGTCCCATAAGAAAAACCATGAGAGCAATAAAGAAAGCATGCACCTGCATCAAAATTGCTGCATTGCTAAACATCAAATTTTTCTTCTAAAATTTACAGCATAACCTCATCCCTTATCTTTGCCGCATGAAAAAAATTGGCATTCTTGGAGGCGGGCAATTGGGCAGGATGTTGTTGCAGGCTGCCGTTAATTACCCTGTAGAAACTTATGTAATGGAAAAGGATGCTGATTGCCCTGCTGCCCATTTGTGTAATCATTTTATACAAGGCGACATTAAAAATTCCGACGATGTTTATAATTTCGGTAAATCGCTTGATGCTATAACTATAGAAATAGAATCAGTAAATGAAGATGCTTTAGAACGCCTGGAAAGAGAAGGTGTAAAAGTTTATCCGAAGCCATCAGCGCTGAAACTTATTAAAAATAAAATTTTACAAAAACAATTTTACAAAGCAAATCAAATATCCACTGCTGATTTTGAAATTACAAATAACGTAGATGAGATAAGAAATTTTCCTTCTTTATTTCCTGCCATACATAAAGTTGCCCTGGGGGGTTATGACGGTCGCGGGGTAATCTCCTTAAATAATATATCTGAGTTTGCGAGAGGGTTCAAAGAGCCTGCCGTTCTGGAAAAAAAAATCGGGCTCATTAAAGAGATTGCCATAATAATCGCAATGAATGATGACAAAGAAATGGCCATTTACCCTGCGGTTGATATGGTATTTAATCCTGCTTTAAATTTACTGGATTACCAGGTTAGCCCTGTAGAGCTGGATGAAAAAATTTTATGCGGGGCAGAAGCCATTGCATTGAAAGTTGTAAAAGAATTAAACAGCCCGGGAATTTTTGCTGTTGAAATGTTTGTAGATAATGAAGCCAATGTTTGGGTAAATGAAACTGCGCCACGGGTGCATAACAGCGGCCACCATACTATAGAAGCAAGCTATTGTTCCCAGTTCGATATGCTATGGAGGATAATGCTCGGCTATCCTTTGGGCAATACAAAAACTATTTTACCTGCTGTTATGGTAAACATAGTGGGTGAAGAAAATTATAGCGGTGATGCCGTATATGACGGACTTGCTGAAGTATTGAAGATTGAAAATGCCTTTATTCATATCTATGGAAAAAAGCAAACAAAGCCCGGAAGAAAAATGGGACACGTAACTATTCTTGGCAACAAGAAAGAAGAATTGCAGCATACAGCTATCAAAATAAAAAATATTTTAAAAGTAATTGCATGATTTTTTTTAAAAAACTATTCTTTCTTAGTAAAAAACTGTATGGGTGACAGATATTTAACCTCAAATAAAATTAATCTAAACCGCAGTAATTGTACTTTTATAGAGTCTAACCTGCTCATATCTTTTCATGAAAACAAATACAATCAATCTTTTTTTTATCTGCCTTATACTTTTAAATGCATGTGGGGGAAAAGATGAAAAATCAGCAAAAACTGGCCCACCTGCCCGGCCGCAACTAAGAGTAGATGCAATTATTGCAGAACCCCAGGCCATCACTGAAAGTATTGAAGTGCCGGGGAGTTTACTGGCTTCAGAAACTACAGAGATACATCCTGAAGTTTCAGGAAGATTAACTATGCTTAATGTAAGAGAAGGCGCTTATGTAAATAAAGGAGCAATAATTGCCAAAATTTACGATGCAGATCTGCAGGCCCAGTTACAAAAATTGCAGGCCCAGCTAAATATAGGAAATCAAACTGCAAGCAGGCTTTCGCAACTGCTGAAGATACAGGGTATAAGCAAACAGGATTATGATATGGCAATGCTGAATTCAAATAATATCAGTGCTGACATGGATATTGTGAGAACCAATATTGCCAGAACAGTGATACGTGCCCCTTTTAGTGGTAAGCTGGGTTTAAAGGAAATAAGTGTTGGCGCTTATGTAACTCCGGCAACCATTATTACAGTAATAAGAAAAACTACTGACATGCGTTTGGATTTTACTATCCCTGAAAAATATATAAGTGAAATTAAACCGGGAGGTATAGTATCTTTTAAGGTAGAAGGTACTGACACAAGACATTCTGCAAAAATTCTGGCCACTGAATCTGGCATAACAGAGAATACAAGAAGTTTGAATGTAAGGGCAGTAGTTGTCGACAAAGACCACGCCCTTGTTCCGGGAGCTTTTGCTAAAGTGATGCTGAACTTTGCGCCTGATTATGCAGCTTTAATGGTACCAACACAATCAATTATTCCGCAGACCAGGGGGAAAAAAATTGTACTTTTCAAAATGGGTATAGCAAAATTTGTAGATGTTACAACAGGTGTAAGAGATTCAGTAAATGTGCAGATACTCTCAGGAATTAATCCGGGTGATACAGTAATAACTACGGGCTTAATGAGCCTGAAGCCTGATGCAAAAATCACTTTAAATAAAGTTATAAAACCCAACATCTCATCTTCAGATTTTCCACAATAAAAAGGAAAAAAGCAGGATGTGGGATGTAAATGTAGGAGTCGAAAGGAGAAGAAAATTAAAAATAATAGCAGCATCATTAAAAACTTGAGAAGGTAAATTCAGTTTAAGAAATTTGTAAATTATAATCCCCGGATATGAATATATCAGAATTGAGTTTAAGGAGGCCTGTGTTGGCAATTGTATTTAATCTTACCATAATATTGTTTGGGGTAATAGGTTTTAAATATCTTGGTGTGAGAGATTATCCTGCAATTGACCCGCCTAATATTAATGTCCGCACATCTTATGGAGGAGCCAATCCTGATATAATTGAAACACAAATAACAGAGCCGCTGGAAAAAGCGATCAATGGGATAGCAGGAATTAAAAATATAACTTCTTCAAGCAGCGGTGGGTCAAGTAATATCAACATTGAGTTTGAATTAAGTGAAGACCTGGAAGCTGCAGCAAATGACGTAAGGGATAAAGTTTCGCAGGCGAGTCGTTCTTTACCAACTGACCTGGAAGCCCCACCTGTAATATCAAAAGCGGATGCCAGTTCTGATCCTATAATTTCAATGACGGTACAAAGCAATACCCGGAACCAATTACAGGTTACAGAATGGGCAAACAATGTTTTATTAGAAAGGCTGCAAACTATACCCGGAGTAAGTGGTATTCAAATATGGGGCGAAAAGCGCTACGCCATGCGTATTTGGTTTAACCCTGAAAAACTAACTTCTTATTCACTTACCCCTAATGATGTTCAAACTGCATTATTACGTGAGAATGTAGAATTGCCAGCCGGAAAGATAGCTGGTAATGCGACCGAATTATCTGTACGCACTTTTGGACGTTTAAATACTGAAGAAGAATTTAATAATATCAATATTAAAAATGAAAACGGATCAAGCATAAAAGTAAGTGATGTAGCCGAAGCAGTGCTTGGACCGGAAAATGAGGAATCGCAATTGAGAGAAAGCGGGATTCCAATGATCGCCCTTGTTCTTATACCCCAGCCGGGCTCAAATTATGTTGCTATATCCAATGAATTTTATAAGCGCTATGAGCAGATAAAAAAAGAAATGCCCACTGATATAAAACTTAACATTGCGCTTGATCAAACCAAATTTATAAAACATTCCATATCAGAAGTTGAAGATACCTTAATGATTTCTCTTGGATTGGTTATACTTATAATATATCTTTTTTTCAGGGATTGGCTTATTGCATTTCGTCCATTAATTGATATACCCGTTTCACTGATTGGCGCATTTTTTATAATGTATCTATGTGGCTTTACAATAAATGTATTAACGCTGCTGGCGATTGTTTTAGCTACAGGACTTGTGGTAGATGATGGCATTGTGGTAACTGAAAATATTTATAAAAGAATGGAAGCTGGTATGGATAAATGGCAGGCTGCAAAAGAAGGGTCCAAAGAGATTTATTTTGCAGTTATTGCCACATCTATTACCCTCGCCTTTGTGTTTTTGCCTATCATTTTTCTGGAAGGGTTTGTGGGCAGACTGTTTCGGGAATTTGGAATTGTAGTGGCAGGGGCCGTGCTTATATCCGCATTTGTATCATTGACATTAACACCTGTGCTAAATGTAAAGCTGAGTAAAAAAGATGTTCATAAACACTCCTGGTTTTACAATCGTACAGAACCGTTCTTTCGCGGAATGGAAAATGGCTATACCAATGCATTACAAAGATTTATGAAAGTGCGATGGATAGGATTTATAATAATTGCCGCATGTGGGTTTTTAATATTTTTTATTGGAAATGCGGTACCCTCAGAATTGGCGCCAATGGAAGACAGAAGCCAATTCAGGCTTCAGGTTAGTGCGCCTGAGGGAACAGCTTATGATTATATGGACAACTACATCAGTAAGCTCAGTAATTTTATGCTTGACTCTGTTCCCGAGAGACAAACTGTTTTATCATTAACTGCTCCTGGTTTTGCGAGTGGCGCTACTAATTCGGGTTTTGTTCGTGTTAGCTTAGTTGATCCTAAAGACAGAAGCCGTTCTCAAAAAGAAATTGTAGAGATGGTAAACCGCAATCTTCCCAAATTTAATGAGGGAAGAGCATTTGCCATTGAAGAACAAACTATCTCTGTAAACAGGCGCGGGGGTCAGCCAGTACAATTCGTGATTCAGAATAACAATTTTGAAAAGCTTACGCAGATACTTCCAAAATTTTTGGAAGAGGCTGGTAAAAGTCCCGTACTACAGGGCGTTGATGTTGACCTGAAATTTAATAAACCTGAGTTACGAATAAATGTTGATCGCTTAAAAGCAAGCGCCCTTGGTGTTTCTGTTGATGATGTTTCACAAACTTTGCAACTTGCACTTAGTAACCGCAGGCTTGGCTATTTTACTAAATTAGGAAAACAATACCAGGTTATGGGGCAGGTTGACCGCTCCAACCGCGATGATCCTACAGATTTAAAGAGCCTGTATGTTCGTAATGCTACAGGCCAAATGATAAGTCTTGATAATCTTGTTACGTTTGAAGAGGCTACCAGCCCTGCCACTATTTTTCACTTTAACCGCTATAAATCTGCAACCATTTCTGCAGGCCTTGCCCCTGGCAAAACAATAGGGGATGGTATTGAAGTAATGGAGCAAATCTCCAAAAAATTATTAGATCAAACTTTTGCAACACAACTTTCCGGCAGCAGCCGCGATTTTAAAGAAAGCTCAGGAAATACCTCCTTTGCTTTGTTCCTTGCGCTGGGATTGATTTTTCTTGTATTAGCAGCGCAGTTTGAAAGTTTTATAGATCCTTTTATTATTATGGTAACGGTGCCTTTGGCTATCGCAGGCGCTTTATTATCACTTTGGATATTTGGTCATACACTTAATATATTTTCCCAGATAGGAATGATAATGTTAATAGGACTGGTAACCAAAAATGGTATACTGATAGTAGAATTTGCAAACCAAAACCGGATAAAAGGAATGCATAAAGCAGATGCCGTTATCTATGCAGCGGGTCAGCGTTTGCGGCCCATTTTAATGACGAGCCTCGCTATGGCACTGGGGGCTTTGCCTATTGCCTTGTCATTAGGTGCAGCAGCTACAAGCCGGGTTCCCCTGGGTATAGTAATTGTAAGTGGAATTATTTTTTCACTCATACTTACCTTATTTGTAATTCCTGCCATGTATTCATATATGTCATCAG
>JBDSAQ010000139.1:0-4234 GCA_039922095.1 Ginsengibacter sp.
CGTTGAAGCAAATAATAGAACAAGTAAATTTTCTCCATAAGCATATAGATTCCTGTGTAAAAAGAGTAAGTAATTTAGTTTCCAGGAATGTGCTGCAATTCTAACTAAAGCATTCAACCTTAAAACATGTACTACAACTTTTTATAGTACTAAAAGAAGACCAGTGAAGTAAGTTTAACCTGTATTTGTTAGGGAAGAAAATGCAAGATAAAAGTTTTTTAATAAAGGAAAGAATATTATCAGGATATTTTTGCTTTAGCAGTTTAATAATGTAGGTGATAATAATAATTAAAGCAGTTCATATTCATTTTATCAAGGTAAATCAGGTACAAGAAATAGTAATAATCTATGTAAATGATTATTTATACTTGTTTTTTGTAAATGAGGAATAACAGGCTGGGCATTGCCTGCATTTACCAGCCAAAGGCAAACGCAGCTAAAAGTATTTTTTCATATGTTGGTTGGTTTATGGTTAAAAATAACTACTGCAATACAGGTGAAGTTTTCTGCTTAAATTTTTGATTTTTATTTTATTTTAAATTTGTTTTGATGGCAATTAAATCACCAATAGTTTTAGCTGTTTTTATTAAATTACCTTTTGTGTTAAGTATAGCAGTTGTTATTTCGAGAGGCTCATGATTAATGGATATTAATACATCAAAATATTTTTGTAACTGGGTATATGCCGCAAGCGATACTTCACCGGCAATACCAATTACAGGGATATTTTTTTCTTTTGCTTTTACTGCAACACCATAAGGGCCTTTACCCTGCAAGGTTTGGGTATCTAAACTTCCCTCACCGGTAATAAGCAGATCAGTTGTTTGCAATGCTTTATCAAAAGCCATTATGGTAAGAAAATAATCTATACCATTCTCTGCTTTTGCATTACAAAAAACTGACAGAGCTGCAACAACACCCCCGGCAGCACCACCATGTTTAATAGCTGCCATATCCTTAGAGGTTTCCTTTAAAGCTATATCACTAAACCTGGTAAGAGAAGCTTCCATCTTTTGTACATCTTTTGCTGATGCGCCTTTTTGTGGCCCAAATGTTTTTGCTGCACCTGGTTCTCCTAATAATTTATTTTCTACATCACAAAGAATAATTAGCTCACAATTCAAAATCCTTTGATCTAAATCGGAAATATCAATCGAAGCAAGACTTACCAGGCTCTCCGGCAATCCTTCTAAAGTTTTTTTCTTATCATTCAGGAACCTGATACCCAATGCCTGTAAAATACCCGTTCCTCCATCAACAGTTGCGCTGCCTCCAATACACATAATGATCTTGCTGACACCTTTATCCAAAGCATGTTTTATCAATTCGCCGGTACCGTATGTTGTTGAATGTAAGGGATCCAATTCTCCTGGTTGTAATAACCGTAATCCTGAAGCATCCGCAAGTTCTATAACAGCAGTGTTATTATTATCTATTAAACCAAATGAGGATTTTATTTTTCTTCCCAATGGGTCATGCACTTCAACTTTTATAATACTCCCATTATATTTTTGTATTATTAATTCTCCTGTTCCATCACCGCCATCTCCGATGGGAAAATATTCAATGCTGCAATTAAGGTTACTTTGATGTAATCCCTCACCTATAGCTTCTGCAACACCTAAAGCATTCAGACTATTTTTAAAAGCATTAGGGGCTATGAGTATATGCATAAGACTCACCTGATTCTTTCCAAAAAAAAGGACTTTTACATTATTAAAGATAACAGATACACCATAAGCAGTGTCATCAATCCCATCAATAGTGTTGCCACCGAATAAACCTTAAGCATTGTTCTCATATCAAGCCCTGAGAATTTTGCAATCACCCAAAAGTAGGCATCATTTGCATGAGAGATCATCATAGAACCTGCACCCATTGATAAAACACAAAATAATTTTTCGTTATCTGTTTCCAATCCCAATGCAGGTAGTAAAGGTTGAACGATAGAAGCAGCAGTAATAATAGCAACTGTTGAAGAACCTTGTGCTGTTTTAAGAATAAAGGTTAATAAAAAAGGAAACAGTATTCCAAGACTGCCCAATGGAAGTACGCTACTAAAATGTTCACCAATTTTAGTAGCCGCCAATACTGCACCGAATGCTCCTCCTGCACCGATTATAACCAGGATGCCACCAGCTTTTTCTGCTGCTTCCTGTAATTGTTTACTTATTGTGTTTCCCGTCCATGATTTGCTGCAATTAAAAGCCAGCAATACACCGATAGATAATGCAATTACAGGATCACCCGCCAAAGAAAAAATATTAAGCCAGCCGCCTGTTTCGGATTTATTTGTTACCAAAAAAGATTTAATCCCAATTAAGATAATCGGGATTACTACAGGAAGAAATGCTTTAATAACAGATGGAGGTTTTGATATCGTTTCAGTAATTATTTCTTCTTCAGCAACAGAGACTGGTATTTTTTTACCTGCATAATCAGCCCACCAATAACCAATTATCATGGCAGGAAGAGCTGCAATAATTCCTGTTAATATTAATTTTCCAAAATCAACACCAATAGTAGCTGCCGCTGATGAAGCGCCGGGGTGCGGTGGAATTAAACAATGTACTGCATATAAACCTGTAGCAAGTGACACACTTGTTACAACAACAGGTATGCCTGTGCGATTTGATAATGACCGGTTAAGACCGCTTAGTACTATAAATCCTGAGTCACAAAAAATGGGAAGTCCAACAATAAATCCCGTTATGCTCATTGCCAGCGATGCATGTTTTTCGCCTACTGTCTTAAGAATAAAAGCCGCCATAATTCTTGTGCTGCCCGTGTGTTCCAGTATTACGCCGAGGGTAGTGCCTAAAACAATGATCAACCCTAACGATCTCATAATATTTCCAAATCCCTCTTTTACAGAAACAATAATACCATCAACAGGCATCTGTACGCCAACACCCACTACAAAACAGGCTATAAGCAAAGCAAAAAAAGGATGTATACGATACTTTGTTGTAAGTATTACTATTACAGCAATACCTGCCAACAGATATATAAGTACCTGCACAAAAGAAGTTGCCATCAGGTTATTTTAAAAAATTTCTGTACAAGATAATACGCAATTTTTTTAGCTGCTAAAATGAATGTAACTATTCTTTTAAAGCGATAGCTGGTTTTACGAAGGAGCAGGGAGTACATAAAAATGAAGAACTTTAAAGTGCTGTAAAAAACCTTGTGTTTCCTGATTACTCTTTATTATTTTTATAAACCAAAACCTAAAGTATCAACCAGATTATAAGAAGGTTTTGGAGAGAGGGAAATTTTTATTATTTACGTCAAACTTACTTGAAAACAATTTTGCTATGCTATGTGATGCCACTATACTTCCTGATTTATTTACCTGCCAAAAGAGATGACAACAATAAACATTCAAACTACAGTATTTTTAAAAGTGCCTGTATTGTTTGTATATGTAGTCTTATGGGGGGTCTATAAAAAAGAATGAGATAAAGGAGAATATTATTATTAAAAAAACTGTAAGCAACATAAATTCTGGTCAGGACGCTTCAGCAATGAACCATATTTTTTATCAATTAAAATTAAATAACCATGAATGACAATCGCAGGGGTTTTATAAAGAAAGGTGCCACACTTGCATCAGCCTTTACTATTGGGGGAATAGGCTCAGCAATATCTTCCCCTAACCTGAATACAAAAGGGAGGTCGAAAGAAAATCTAACTTCTATATCGAAAGATGCCGGTATGCAAATGAGCGAAGCTTATTTTTCGGGCATGGATGAACGCAGGATCGCTTTTATGAAACAGATGGATGTATTCGGAGCTGTTGGAGGAATAAATGTGAAATTAGATGGATTAGCAGATACCATGCCATGGGATCCCAAAGCCATGACAACTAATAAAGAAGCCTGGGAGAAAGTGGGGCTAAAACTAAATGTAATTGAAGGCCCTGCATCGTTGGGTACTAAAACAAAGTTAGGCTTACCAGGTAAAGATGAAGAAATTGCTAACTTCATCACGTATATGAAAAACCTGAAGCAGCATGCAGGCATTGACGTTATCTGCTATAACTGGATGCCTGTGATAAGCTGGTACAGAACAAAAATGGATAAGCCCGGACGTGGTGGCGCTTTGGTTACCGCCTTTGATTATGAAGATGTAAAGAACTTACCAAATACAGAGTATGGTATAGTGACAAAAGACGATCTCTGGAAAAACCTTGAATATTTTCTTAAAGCAGTTATTCCCGAAGCAGAAAAGA
>JBDSAQ010000140.1:0-6770 GCA_039922095.1 Ginsengibacter sp.
GTGCCCCAATATTTTTTATCATCGCTATTATAAATTTCCTTCCAATGAGGTTTGCCTTTTGCATATATTTTCCAGTCATTCCTAACTACTGGTGTCATGTTTAAAATTACTAAAAGATCATTTTTTGTTTTGTCTCCTTTACGCCTGTAAACCACTACACACTCGCTTCGGTGGTTTAAATTTATCCACTCAAAACCTGATACATCAAACTGTTTTTCGTACAGTGCCGGTTCCCCTGTATATAAATGATTAAGATCTTTTACACATTGCTGTAACATTTTATGTCCGTCAAATTGCAACAGTGGCCAGCCTAATTCACTCTTATAGTTCCACTCGGTAGTTTGCCCAAATTCGTTACCCATAAAAAGCAACTTAGCACCGGGATGTGTGTACATATATGAATACACTAATCTCAGGTTTGCAAATTTTTGCCATTCATCTCCCGGCATTTTATATAACATAGGAGATTTACCATGTACCACTTCATCATGGCTTAGGGGAAGCATAAAATTTTCATCCTGAAAATACGCCATGCTGAATGTGAACTTATCCTGGTTATCTTTTCTAAACCATGGATCAAGTTTAAAATAATTTAAGGTATCATGCATCCATCCCATCATCCATTTCATGCCAAAGCCTAAGCCTCCCGTAAAAGTTGGCCTTGAAACATTGGGCCAGTCAGTTGCTTCTTCGGCAATAGTTTGCACATTAGGAAAGTCGCGGTATATCGTTTCATTAAGATCCTTAATAAATGCAATAGCCTCTATATTGCCATCGCCTCCAAATTCATTTGGTGCCCATTGGCCCTCAGTTCTGGAATAATCCAGCCTCAGCAATGAGCTTACTGCATCTACCCTTATGCCATCAATATGAAATTTATCAAACCAAAATCTTGCGTTACTTATTAAGAAGGATTTTACTTCTCCTCTTTTATAATTGAAAATATAAGAATTCCAGTCAGGGTGATATCCTTTTCGCATATCAGCGTACTCGTAAGTATGTGTGCCATCGAACATAAACAAACCATGGGAATCATAGGGAAAATGTGAGGGCACCCAATCTAAAATAACCCCTATGCCGGCATCATGAAAAGTATCAATCATTGCCATAAAATCTTCGGGTGTTCCAAATCGGGAAGTTGGTGCAAAATACCCGGTGCCCTGGTATCCCCAGCTTCCATCAAAGGGAAACTCCATCACCGGCATCAGCTCAACATGAGTAAAGCCCATTTCTTTTACATATGGCACCAAAAGTTCCGATGTTTGCAAATAAGAGTTATAGGTATCTTCATTGTTTTTATCAGGCCTCATCCAACTGGCCAAATGCACTTCATATACACTCCAGGGGGCTTTTAAAGAATTCTTTTTCTTCCGGTCTTTCATCCATTCTTCATCATTCCAGTTATAATCTAATTCCCATGTACGGGACGCAGTTTGGGGTTTATGTTCCCAGTAATTAGCATACGGATCTCCTTTATCCAGCTTTATCCCATTAAAGCCATTGATATGATATTTATAGGACGTTCCCTTTGGGCAATCCGGAATAAATCCTTCCCAGATACCCGATTTTTCAAGACGTACAAATAATGGATGGCTTGTTTTATCCCAATTATTAAACTCCCCGATAACGCTTACTGCGGTTGCATTTGGGGCCCATACTGCAAAATAATAGCCGGGTCTGTTTAATACTTTTAAAGGATGTGAGCCAAAATGATTATAAAGAGAATAATTAGTACCGTTTTGATAATTGGCAATTTGTTCATCTGTAAATAAGGAGTAATTCCAAACAGCTTTAGTGGTATCTACAAAATGAATCTGCTCATATAATTTCCCTGAAGTATCTTCCTCAGTTTGTTCTGTAGTATTCATATGGAGGTTTGTATAAAGGTAATAAAACAAGCCCTCAAAAATCAGGCTATGTTCACAATGAATAAGAATTCACCCGCACTATTTAGCGAATTTATTAAATGAATGGTGTGTGTCTTCAAAACTTTTTATTGCCACCTTATAGAATTTTTCTTTTTCAGCCTGGCAAGCCCTGCAATTTTGTTTAACGTAAATTTAAGAAGCCATACAATCAGTTACATTTTTTAATTAATCACTTTTGAAACTGCAATCTCCCCAAATTAAATTAACTGCTATGTATAAAATATGTACTCTAATTGCAGGTGTAGTTTTTTCCTTTTCATCCTTTGCACAACAAGTTAAAGTTTCGGGCTCTGTAAACGATCCTAATGAAAATAAGCCAGTAAAAAATGCTGTTATAGCATTGCTTACCATCAAAGATTCTGTGTTTTATAAATTTACCCGAAGTGATTCAGAAGGCCAATACCTTTTAAAGGATGTACACCCGGGCAGTTATATTTTAATGACAACCCATCCCTATTTTGCTGATGTAGTAGAGAACATAGAAATAAAGAATGATACACTGCTGCCTTCGTATGCATTGATATCAAAAAGTAAAATATTGCAGGAGGTTATCATAAAAACAGGTAAGCCAATACAGATAAGAGGGGATACCACTGTATATACTGCTGATAGCTTTAAAGTAAGCGCCAATGCCAATGTGGAAGAGCTTTTAAAAAAACTTCCCGGTATACAGGTTGATAAAGATGGAAAAATAAAAGCAATGGGTGAAACTGTTGAAAAGGTATTGGTAGATGGAGAAGAGTTTTTTGGTGATGATCCGGGAATGGCTGTAAAAAATTTAAGAGCAGATGCCGTAAAGGAAGTACAGGTGTTTGATAAGAAAAGCGACCAGGCTGAATTTACAGGAATTGATGATGGCAAAACGCAAAAGACAATTAACCTTAAATTAAAAGAAGATAAAAAGAAGGGTTATTTTGGAAAGATAGATGTAGCAGGAGGTTTGGTGAAACATATTGATAACAGGTATAATGATAATTTGCTGTTCAGCTCTTTTAAGGGAAAAAGAAAGCTATCTGCATTTTTATTAAACGGCAATACAGGCCAGGATGGCCTAAACTGGCAGGATGAGGAAAAATATGGGGGCAACGAAAATATGACAATGAGCATGGATGATGATGGTGGTGTTATGTTTATGTGGCGTGGAAACACCTCAGATGATGAGCCTAACATTGACCCGCAAAACGGCTACATTACTAATATAAATGCCGGGGTGCAATACAGCAATAAATGGAACGATAAAAAAACTTTCAACTTCTCGCCCAAATATAACAGCCAGCGCTATACAAATCATCAGCAAACCTTTTCTCAAACACAGGTGGGTGATTCTGTTTTAAATGAAACTTCAGATGGGGTTACAAATATCAACCGTCATAATTTTAAGCTTAAAGGAATTTATGATATTAAAATAGATTCAATGAATACGCTTAAACTTACCGCCAATACTAATTTTTATCAAACCGAAAGTGAAGAAGTAAGAAGTGCCGTAAGCACAGGTACAAAAGGCACTTTAAAAAACAGCACCAACAGGCAATTGCAAACCAGCAGTGATAAACATGCTATATCAGGGAATTTAATTTTTAAGCATAAGTTTAAGGTATCGAGAAGAACATTATCAGTTACAGCAGACTGGAATACTTTAAACACTGAGGGAACTAACTTTCTAAAATCATTTAACCAGGCTTATTTTAATGGCAACCCAAGCGGTGGCCGGCAATTAGATCAAATGAAAGATTATGATATGGCTACACAAAATCTTTCTTCTAAAATTGTTTACACTGAACCTCTTGGTAAAAAATATTCATTGGAGTTAGGGTACCAGGTTGCATACAATCATGGCAATAACAACCAGCTAACTTATGATTACTCGCCGTCCTCAGGTAAATATGATTTTACCGTAGATTCTTTATCCAACCAGTTTAAGCAAAGCATATTGCAAAACATCCCTTCTACTAAGATCAGCTATTCAAGTAAAAAGCTGAAGATGAATGCCGGCGCAGGCTTTGGTATAACAGACTTTACTTTAAAAGACCTTAGCTACGATAAAGATTACAACAGGAACTTCATTAATTTTTATCCTTCCGCCTCTTTAAACTATACTTATAAAGCAAATCATAACCTGCGATTTAATTACAATGGTAATACCACACAGCCAACCATAAACCAGTTACAACCATTAAGAAATAACAATGATTACTTTAACCAGTACATCGGCAATCCGCAACTGCGACCAGCCTTCAGCAATGCTTTTAACTTATCTCACAATGGTTATAACTTTATAAAAGATCTTTGGAGCTATCAGTCACTTGATGTAAGAGTTACGAGCAACTCAATTACCAACAGCAGAACTATAAATATTGATTCAGGAAAAACAGTGACACAGCCGGTGAACACAAATGGAAATATCTCCATAAATTTTTGGAGCGGTATTGGATTAAAATTAAAAAAGCTGGATTTGCGCATGAACTTTAATCCACAGCTTGGCTATAACAAATATGCGGATATAATAAATGGTAAAAAGAGTTTTTCAAAAAACCTGAATTCAGGTTTACAAATATGGCTTTCAAAATCTAAAGAAAAAAAATATGATATCTCTTTAGGTAATGAGTTTAACTATAACAGTAATACAACATCACAAAACAGTACAAAAATTCATTACAACACAAATACCCTTTCTTTTAATGGAACGGTTTACATCAAAAAAGTATGGTCAATAATAAATGATTACCAGTTTTACTCCCGCCAAAAAACCTTTCAATTTAATACTGATCTTAACAATCACATCTGGAATGCAAGGCTGCAACGTACTTTTAAAAAAGATGAATTCACTTTCTATTTTAATGTAAGAGATATCCTGAATCAAAACATCGGCATACAAAGAAACTTTTACGGCAACACTTATACCGAGGTAAACAATGACAGGCTGAGAAGATATTTCTTAATTGGCTTTACATGGAATTTTAAAAATAAAGACGCAGCTAAATAATTGATGATTAACACTTAAACCTAACACTTTATGAGAGTAAAAATTTATTTAGTAATACTCATAGATATGTTTTTTGCAATTAAGGTAAATGCCCAGCAGTTTATCAGTAAGGCTATAATAGAATATGAAGTAAAATCAAACATTCAAAAAACCATGGGCAATAATTCATTTGCTGATATGATAAAGGAGAATTTGCCAACGTTTAAAACAGGCTATTACACATTTACATTTGCTGATAATAAAAGTATTTACAAATTTGATCATTGGGATGAGAAAGACAAAATGCCAGACTTCCTAAAAAAAAGTGATGAAGAAAATGTATGGTATTATGATTACAATATTAATAAATTCAACATCCAAAAAAATGTATGGGGCTCTAATTTTAATATAGAAGATTCTATACAACAATTGCAATGGCGGCTAACCAATGAGAGCAGGGTAATAGCTGGCTTTAATTGCCGCAAAGCAGTTGCTAAAATGTTCGACAGCGTATATGTATTTGCTTTTTATGCTGATGAAATCCTTATCCCTGGCGGCCCCTGCTCAGTAAATGGTTTGCCCGGTATGATACTCGGCCTAACTATACCCAGGCTATTTACTTCATGGATAGCAACAAAGGTGACGGTAAATGGCGTAAATGAAAGTTTAATTAAACCAACAAGTGTAAAAAAAAGCTACACAATGAAAGTTTTAAAATCAACGGTAAATGACCGGGTTAAAGACTGGACAATAGAAGATAGTGATGATGATCAGCGGCAACAAAAGAACAGATTTGTCTGGGGAATATTGCTTTAGGATTTTATATAAACCTTTGGGCATGAAAAACGGGATAATTCATTTCATAGGCTGTTTGATGGTGGATTTTTAAAGAATCACGAAGCCCTTATCCCAAATTAAAAACAACTTTAGGGTCCCTGAAAGATTGGAGGTTGAGGCAAATTTAGTGAAACCTATTTCGCAGCCGGGTACCAGTTTTTTAATCTTACCTCAATATTTTTATTACCTGCATTAACAAGGGTCTTAAATGTATTTATATCCTGGCCACGGTAATGATAGGGATATACAACATCAGGTTTAAAAGCCAGTACACCTTGTGCCGCCTGATTAACATCCATAGTATAAGGAAGGTTCATGCACACAAATGCAATATCTATTTTTTTAAGTGCCCTCATTTCAGGGATATCTTCTGTATCTCCCGATATATAAATATTTTTGCCGCCAATAGTAAGAACATAACCGTTTCCTCTTCCTTTGATGTGTCGGGCATCAGGCGCTTCGGGAAGATTATACATTGGAACAGCCTTGATAGAAATGCCTTGCTGTTCTGTTTTATCACCGTTATTTAATATTATCATTTTTTGTTTATCCATTGCTGCAGGAAGTATATTAGCAACCGCCTGAGGAACTACGAGCACAGCCCGGGAAGTATTGATAGCCTCAATAGTTTTAGGATCGCAATGATCACCATGTATATCAGTAATCAAAATCATATCCGGGGCAGCAAGGCCCTTAAATGCATCTGCTCCGCCGGTAGGATCAATATAAATGCTCTTATTATTATAAGTGAGTACCAATGTAGCGTGTGATACAGGTTGTATGGTAAGTTCTCCACCTTTCACTTTCTCAACGTCAGGTTCTGGTAGCTGGGTTTTAGCAAGCAGCATTGATAAACAACAAAGGAAAGTAAATCCGGATTTGAGTTTCATATATTGAGTTTTGGGTGCACTAAATTATGCAATTTTAGAAAATGAAATCTATAGTTCTTCGCTGAAGCAGGGCTTACACTTGTTGTTTGTTTATATTTGCAATGACTGCGGAATTATGCTGAAATAAAAACAGATGCTTTATATAAACACTCC
>JBDSAQ010000141.1:0-12043 GCA_039922095.1 Ginsengibacter sp.
TTCCAACTGAAGGTTTTGTAATGGTTTGTGATGTAAATGATATTGAAGAAGACAGGGCCAAAATGTTTTGCGTCGATAAAGAACGAATCGCTGTTTATAAAACACAAGGGAAATTATTTGCAGTAAATAATGTGTGCAAACACCAGAACGGACCATTAGGTGAAGGGAAAATATTAGATGGCTGTATCACCTGCCCATGGCATGGATATCAATACCTTCCTCAGAATGGTCAATCGCCGCCGCCCTTTAAGGAAAAAGTAAGCACATACGATGTAAAGATCGTTGACACAAAAGTTTGGGTAAATCCTAAAGCTTATGCTGAGGGAACAGAAAGGCCCGGAGCGATGATCACAGTAAAAGTTATGAATGAAGAATTTAAAATTGCCAAATGAACAACAATGATTTTTATATAGGATGGATGCCTAAATCTCCAGGTAACTTTGCGAAGCACACTAAGAAAGTAGTGCTGATATTATTCTCGCTGGCAATAACTATCGGAGTTTTATTGGCGTTATCACAAAAGAAGTTCGACACAGGCAATTTTGAGTTTGGAACATTGACTGAAATAAAAGGAATCTATTCTAATACCCCTGTTCCCAATCTTAAAATTATTAGCGGTAAGGATATATGGGGTAACTATTCTTACATAACTGCCATTTTGGTGGGCTATGGGAAAAGTGGTTCTGACGGAATAATTAAAACTCTTGAAGAAGAAAATGGAACTTCGCTTGATAAAAAAGAAATCACACTAAAAGGAACATTGCTTTATAATGATGGAAAGCTTGTGGTACAAATTGATGCTAACGACAAACCACTGTTGCACGTTAGCGCAGTTACAGCTTCTGCTGATCTTCTTCCCCATGCAAAAGATCTGGGAATACAAAGCATAAATGGTGAGATCATTGATCCTAAATGTTACTTCGGTGTAATGAAACCCGGACTGGGTAAACCTCACAGGGATTGTGCCATTCGATGTATACTTGGTGGCATACCTCCCCTGTTGCATGTTCAGAATGAAAATGGATCATCAAATTATTATATAATAGTTGGAACCAATGGTGAGAAAATGAATAGTGCAGTTCAGAATTTTGTTGCAGAGCCTGTAAAGCTTAAAGGTAAATTAGTGCAATATGATGACTGGATCGTGATGTATGTAAATGCGGAGAATGGGATGGAGCGTTATTCATATTTACGGGAGCATTTTGGTAAAGATGTGGTGGCATGTTCCGGAAAATGTGATAAATAAAATTTCTATTAATTTATTTTATAAAAATGGAAAACAAAATAAAGATCGTTGCAATCTCAGGAAGCCTTCGCAATAATTCTTCAGCTACATTTATTTTAAAACATGTAACGAAGCTGTTTACTGAAACAGTAGATTTTATTTGGTATGCTGGAATTGGAAAGCTTCCTCATTTCAATGATAGTGATAATGCTAATGATGAAGTAAACGAATTGAGGTTATTGCTTACCGGAGCGGATGGAGTTATTATCTGCCAGCCCGAATATGCTTTTGGTGTAGCCGGCTCCCTAAAAAATGCACTCGACTGGACGGTATCTTCCGGCGAACTTGTTGATAAACCGATTGCGGTTATAACTGCAGCAACCGGCGGTGATAAAGCGCATGCTGCCTTGTTGCTAACGCTTAAGGCTTTATCAGCAAAGGTTGCAGAAGATGCAACACTCTTAATTTCTTTTGTGCGCACAAAGCTGAACAATAATGGTGAAGTGATAAATGCGGAAATAATTCAATCACTCACTTTGGTTGTAAATGCACTTGTAAAAACTATTAATGAAGTGCATCATGAAAAGAGCTTGCATGGCTAAAATAAAGTCGCTGAAATTTTTTAAACAAATTCTTTTCCATTACCTCATTCATAAAGCGGGAATAGGCGCTGAACTTGAAAATAAGCTTAAAGAAATAGTTATCTATTAATGTTTTGCCAGATCAATACGTGGCTAAGATTAGCAGATTTATTCTGCATTCACATACAAAAGATTGTTTTCAATCTGCTTTTTTATAGTAGAAGGATTCATATATTTTTCATGCAGCATCGGGCCTTTATCAATATTCACAGAGCCAGTCCAGTTATCACGGTGCATGGTTGTTCTTATAAAACTACTCCAAGCCAATAGTTGGTAACCGAGCCCATGAACAATACAGAGACTGTCTGTATAGCGTTCAAACCTATTCAAATATTTATTGGAAAGATTGCCGAAAGCAACTCGTAATAACCCAAAGAAATTTTTATGGGTAAAATCAGCAGCGTGAGTCAGCTCATGGCCAAGCACTCCGATCTGTGCGTTATAGCTTAAATTTTTAAGCTGAAGCGGAACCAATATTGCCTGGGAACTATCACTTATGGTGACGATATATTTCCGGCGATTGCTGCTCTTTAATACACTTAGTAAAGTTGGGCGTGTTGAAAATGAGGTATTGGTATGTTTAAAGCGGAATTCAATTTTTATATCACCCAATTCCGGGAAATAACTAAGTGCAATTAAAATTTGTTTTTCATATTCCGCCGGAATTTTTTTGTTCTTCCCTACCCGCTGTTTTAGTGTATTGTATTCATCCTGTGAGTACATGCCAGGTGTAAAAAATTTTACAGGAAGCTGTGAAAAACAAAAAGCGGGTAGTATAAAGCAGAATAAAAAGCTAAAGCAGAATCGCTTAGTAAGCTTTCTTATTTTCATTCACAATTAATTTAAACTCATTATCTGAAGATTTGATTTTTTCTTTAGCCATAATTCAAACACGGCTTCTATAATATCTTTGGCTACTTCATTTTTATGTTTTAAAGAAAATTCCTTTTGGGCAAAATCACTGGTGATCATAGTGATCTTATTTGTATCAAAACCAAAGGTTGCCTTGTTGTCATTCATAGAATTCAGTATCACCATGTCAAAATTCTTTTTCAAAAGCTTGCCCGTAGCATGGGTAAGCTCATCATTTGTTTCCAGCGCAAAGCCAATGGATAATTGCCTTGCTGTTTTTATTTTGCCGAACTCATAAGCAATGTCAACATTCTTTACCATTTTTATGGTAAAGGAAGATTCATCTTTTTTTATCTTCTGTTCCGCAATATGTTCCGGTCTGTAGTCAGCAACTGCTGCTGCAAATATGGCTATATCCATATCTTCAAAAAACCGGCAACAGGCGAGATCCATTTCACGGGCAGAATTTACTTTTATCAACGTAAGTTGTGGATGATTTAATTCAATATTTACAGGGTCGGATACGAGAAATACTTTTGCACCCTGGATTAAAAACTGTTCTGCAATAGCGTAACCCATTTTGCCTGAAGAATGATTGCTGATATAGCGAACCGGGTCAATAGCTTCCCTGGTAGGGCCTGCAGTGATCAGCACTTTTTTGTTTTTGAATATATTTTGAAACATATTTTTGAATTAAAAGCGATAAATTTTTTATACCATAAATATCTTTTAAAGAAAATATTTAAAATGTCGCTCATCTTACATAAGGAGATGAATTAGGTGGATTGATTTTATTGTAGGCTAACTTTTGTACTAGTTATGGCTGGTGTGATATTAACCCTGCATACCGTTCTTTAGTCGGTAAAAAATTGGAATCTACTGAACAAGAAATCTACCAGAAATTAAGTTATTTGAAATTGAGCCAATGCTAAATTATCTACGTTTAGACCCTTACCATTCACAATATCATCGTAAATATTTTTTAAAGTACTTTCATAAAAATCCTTCGATATAAATCTGAAAATTGACATAGCAACATATTCAGGAGTATTATCGAATGATAGCCATCGGCGCTTTAATTGTTCGGCCGTACATCCTGTAGTATTCGACCCTGCAAAAATATCAAGTACAACATCACCGGGCTCAGTTAAAAAATTTATAAAGAACTCAGGGAGTTTTGATGGGAATCGGGCAGGGTGCGCTTTTAAGTTTAGTTTTTTACATGCGGCCAGATAATTACTATTAGACTCAGAATTGGATATTTGCAATAAATTTGAAGGAATAGAACCTCCATTATCATTACCAAAACTATCCCCAATGTCATGTCCTGAAGGGCGGACTTTAGGTTTATAAAATTTTTCAGGATTTTCAAGCAGCTTTTGCATTCTTTCACTGTAAGGCAATAGAACTTTAGTAACATCAGCTTTTGGATAGGGTGTTTTTGAAAACCACCAAACATTATTTACTGAATCCTTTACTCTTATTTTTCGTTTATTCACCCATTCAATAGGACTAGGCAATTTTGAAGGATTAAACCAATAAAAATCTTCTGCCAGACAAAAGCCTACTTCTTCACAAAAAATAATTGGTATTTTAAAATTGTAGAGACTTCTAATTGGTACTCCTCTTTGATAGGCACCTCCAACATCTATTACGAAGCTCCCATCATCTTTCAGTTTCTTAAGCACTAATCTTGCAAATTGGGTAAGCCAGTCTAGATAGTCGTCCTGAGATTTATTACCATACTCCTTTTCTCGAAGTAAAGCAAAAGGGGGACTTGTAATTACTAAATTCAGAGAATTATCTGGTATTTCTGTAATTAGGTCTAAAGAATTACCTGTATAGGCAGAACCGAATGATGTAAAATATGAAGGTGCTGATTGTAAGATCATTTCTAAAATTTCTTAAAAGTACGAAAAATAAACTCCGAATATACTCGGAGAAAATAAAATTTAATTTTTTGATTTTGCATTCCAATTCCCCAACAATGCCATCAACAGTAAATTTGCTAAAAATAATTGGAAAAAATGTTTCGAGAATAAGAAAAGAAAGAAAACTATCGCAAGAGGAATTAGCATATTTAGCTGAGACTGATAGATCCTATATAGGATACATTGAAAATGCTAAGTACAATGTAACCATAACCAAGCTACAACAAATTGCCGAGGCATTGAAGGTTTCAATAAATGAACTAATAAATGAATACGTAAGTAAGCCTGAAAAAATTGATATTATATCACCCCAAAATTTAGAAGCAAAGATAAATTCATTATTGCCTGGTATACGGGAATATCAATTACTTGCTGATGAACATGGTATCAATGATATATTTCAGGACAATGGAGGTAAGCTGTTGCAAGTATTGCTTATTACTAATCTTAAAATTTTACCGGGGCGTGAAGGTAATGATGCAATTGATGAAAACGGAAATGAGTACGAATTGAAATCAGTAAATATTAAACTTACCAAAAGTTTTTCTACCCATCATCATATGAATCCCGTTATAATAAAAAAATATAGAAAGGTCAATTGGATTTTTGCGGTATATGAAGGAATTGAACTTATTGAAATTTACAAACTTACTCCTCAGCAAATTGAACCATATTATAAAAAGTGGGAAACAAAGTGGAACAATGACGGTAAGAAAGATATTAATAACCCAAAAATTCCGCTGACTTTCGTCAAGCAAAATGGCGAAGTTTTGTTCAGAAGAAATGATTAATTCTTTGCTGGCCCGTCATGCATTTACTGACTCTTGGCCTTTTCTTGTGAACCAAGTTGATGACCTCAACCTTAATCAATATCTTTTTGATTGAGTTAATTGCAATAAACTAAACTCACACATTGTTATAAACCTTCAAAACAGGTTCACGTAGAACAGATGATTCATTTGTGCAATGCCAATAAATAACATCCGCAATTGACTCTGGCTTTACCCAATTGTCAAAATTAGCATCAGGCATGGATTTACGGTTAGGTGGCGTATCTATTGTACTTGGTACCACAACGCTTGTTACTACATTCTTTCCCTTTGCTTCATCATTCATCAATTCAGCCAAACGAAATATGAGTGACTTTGCGAGGCCATATGCTACCATCCCTTTTCCATTCTTTGCATCAAGGCCGGGCCTTGATCCAATTATAAAAATCCTTCCGCTGTTTTGTTTCATCATCTGCACAAACACTGGCTGCGCAACATTGTAAGCAGTTTCAAAATTTAATTTATACTGCTTTAGAATATCAGCGGTTTTAGTTTCTGCAATTTTTCCTACTGCAAAACCGCCAACAGTTAAAACTGCTGCATCAACACTGCCATGCTTTTCAACTACCATGTCAATGAATTTTCGGGAATCATCTTCGCTCATCAAATCAACAATAATTTTTTCAAATTTATCTTTAGGAAACTCCATTGGCACAGGATCATTGGGTATTATAGTTCCTACTACATAATAGCCTTCATCTATAAATTTTTTTACCACTGCCTGTCCCATATTGCCTGAGGCACCGGTTACTATTACTACTTTCATTATCTTTTATTTTAAGTTATCAAGAATTGGAGATTAAATTTCAGGTTATTTTAAATCAATCTAATAAGTGATAAGAGCTATTGCCAGCTAAATTTTCCCCCGGTGTTCACTCTAATTTTATATAAACTGCTGTGAGCAGTTAAATACAAAGTCTTTCCATCCTCATCGCCCCAGGCCATATTTGCAGGTCGCTCAGGAGTTACAATCTTTCCTAATAATTTTGCATCTGGTGAAAGTATCCAAACGCCACCCGGTGCGGACACAAAAAGATTTCCTTCTTTATCTACTTTCATTCCGTCAAGCGCTTCATCATCCTCAGTAAAATTAAAATCATAAAAGATTTTTCCATTCTTTAATGTTCCATCGGGCTGTACTTCATAACGCCATAAAGTTTTAGTGTGATGAATGTCACGTATGTCCCAGTTGGTAACATAAAAATATTTTTCATCAGGAGAAAATGCCAATCCATTCGGACCTCCTAAATCTTTTGATACTAATTTTACCCTGTCATCTTTGATCATGAATACACCAGAATAATCTAATTCTTTTCTTTGGTCTTTAAAAAAATTGGGGAGACCATACGGAGGGTCAGTGAAGTAAACGCTGCCATCAGATTTATACACAATATCATTCGGACTATTGAAACGTTTGCCATCTATCTTATCTGCCAAAACTGTTACCGGACCTTTCTTTTCATATCTTACCACACGCCGGTTTCCATGTTGGTCAACAATTAATCTTCCTTCTTTATCTATTGTTAATCCGTTGGATCCTGGTTGTCCATACTCACCAATGTCCGCACCAGTATAACCACTGTTGCTCATGTAAACAGTTACATTATGATTCTGTGGATTATAACGATATATTACATTTGTATTTGGATCACTGAACAATAAATACCCATCAGGGTGCCACACTGGTCCTTCTGTAAAAGAAAATCCATCAGCAACTTTTTGTACATTATCGCCGGGTGTTATAATGCTGTTTAGCTTTTCATCAATCGTATAAATCTTCCCAATATCTTTCCAGGAAGAATTTACAGGCAATCCCGCTTTATAAAAATCAATTACTGCATTTCTCACCCAAATATAATTATCAGGTATCATCCCCAGCGGTCCGTTGATACCAAGAATAGCAATTGAAAATTTATCACCAGCCTTTGCATTATTAGTTAGAATAACCCGGTTGCGTGTATTGTAACCACTGATCACGCCATCGCCACTTTGGCCGAAACCATGCATTTGTTTTCCGTTAACCCAAATCTCGCTGTAATCATCCACGGTTATTTCGAACACAGCAGTAGAGCCGGTTACATCAAGCTTGCCAATTGTTTCCCGTAATGTGATCTCTGCTTTATACCATGCCGCAGAAATTAATCCCATACCTTCACGCATCTCCAGATCAGTTGGTTTTATTTCTACAAGGCCAATATTAAAATCCGAAGCAGTTATTTGCGGCTGCAGTGTATGTGTATTTATTTTCATACCTGTTGGGTATAATTTCATTGGATCCGCTATACTTGCCCCCGGTGATTTAAAGATGGCGTCTTTTATATAAGCAGGCTGCACAAACCATTTTGCATTTACTAATGATGCGCCTTCTGTTGTTTTCAAATCTGCTATGGCATCGGGCTTTCCAACTGCTAATTGCCTTGTCTCCTGCGAAAAGACAATTAGTGATAATAAGAGCAGAATAAAAATGATCACATAAATTTTTAAAATGGAATATATTTTAATCATAAAATAATTTTAATTGAAAGCATTAATCAATTTTTACTTTGCTTCCGGCAATAGCAATGTCTTCGTCTTGTTGCGCACTGGCACTGCCGCTTACACCTATCGCACCTATTACCTGCCCGTCATAAATAATGGGAATACCACCTTGCAAAAAAGTGTGGCCTACAGTTATCAATGCCTGCCGTCCGCCATTTATTGAATTTTCTAATTTTGAAGAGGGGGCTTTAAACGTTGCTGATGTATTTGCTTTTTTAATTGCGACTTCAGCCGACGCTGCAAATGTTCCATCCAGCCTTTCTAAATAAACCAGGTTACCCCCATTATCAACCACAGCAATTGAGCTGCCGGGTGCCGATTTTTCTTTAGCATATTTCACAGCTTCTGTAACAATTTTTTTTGCAGCATCAAGAGAAATATTTTTTGAATTGATAGTTTGGGCTGAACACAGTGTTGTTATGATAAGAGTGCAAACAACAAGTGATAATATTTTTTTCATGAGAGAATTTTTACGTAGAATGATTTAATTTTTAGAATATTTTATGTTGCTCCATTTTTGAATATTGCATGTTTGAAATTCTATTTTTCATCCCCTGCTGATTTCTTCTTACATGTGATACACGCCTTGCCTTAAGCGATCTGCTGATAACTAAATAAATAATGAGCAGCGAAACTAACGCCCCCACTGATATCCATATGGTTTTTTGTGTATCAGCAACCGTATGAATTTGTTTTCCTCCATTTGCTGTGACCTTTGGCCAATACTTATCAGCTAATTTCAGGTTACCCTGTACGTCTTCATTCCATCCTCTCACGGCTTTTTGATTATGTTGAATTACCAGCCGCCCGTTTACAATACTGAAAGTATTTACATCAATCGGAGCTACTCTTCCGAGCGATACAGCATAAGCACACCATGCACCAAACTGCGGTTTATATTTTTCAGGATTACTTTTAAAAAGATCCAAATGATCTTGTGATGCAAATTGATAAGTAGCATCTTCATACTTATAGGTAAATGCTGTATTCCCTTTTACAGGCTTGTTATCAGTAAAAAATGCAACCGGGTCATATCCATTGATGATGACGCCATTAGCATCTACATTATTATAAAATTTACCCTGGTATTTTTGCGCATTTGCTGTTAGCAATACTGACATACATAGCAGTAAAAACATACCTGCAAATCCCATTTTAAAAAACCGGTATTGATTTGTTTTTTCTTTGAGCATGTGGTTGAATTGCTCTGTAGTTGTTGTTTTCATTTTATTTATTTTTTTTAGAACAAAGTAATAATATGGTGAGAGCGCATGTTGTCAGTTACTTTACAAACAGCAAGCGATAGAAATAAAAAAGCCCGACTTATGTCAGGCTTCTTACAAATAGCGGATTGTTTAAGATGGGATATTATTTAGAAGAAGATGTTGATGCTGTTGGTGCCGGCGCCTGTTTATCATACTGCACAGGTTTACCTACATGAGCGCTAACAATTCCCGGCCAGTTATTATCTGCCTTCACTGTGTTGCCTTTCAGATCCTGGTTAAAAAGGTCATAGGCTTCTTTGGTATGCTGAAGAATAAGCCGTCCATTTTCAATTTGAAAAATGGTGGGATCTACAGGCCTTAATTTACCGATGCTTACCGCATATCCGCAAAATGCTCCGTACTGTGGCGCAAATTTTTGAGGTTCTTTTTTAAATTGATCTAAATGATCTGCAGAGGCAAACAAATATTTTGCGCCATTGTATTCAGTAATAAAATGCGCATCACCTTTCACAGGTTTTTTGTCGGTGAAATAGGCAACGGGATCATAGCCTTCAAGTACGATACCTTTATCATTCAGGTTAGTAAGAAATCCACCTTTTGCATGAAAGACAGGTTCTTTAATAAACAATAAATAAATTGCTATTGCGGCACTCGTTACAATAAGTGAGAAAACGAAAATCTTTTTCATAATTTTTTTATAGCAAAGAAACAAGGGGAAAAGAAAATAAGATGTCGGATATTTTACAGAAAAGGAAATCTCTCTAAATTATTTCATTTTATAATTTAATATTTTCAACCAATTGGACAAACTATCCATTTCTTTGCTAGAAAGCTGAGGAGCGCATATGAAATTTGAATATGTCAAAGTTGTGAACCTTTCAATAAGATTACAAAATCCAATGAACCCATTTTTAGAAAATTACCATTGCCCGGCAAATTGATGATGGTAGCTATTATACCCATAATTTTCCTGATATTTATCGCTTGTGAGTTATATTTGGAAGGATCAAAAAGTTCGTCCAATCTCAGATTAATTATGGGAGATCAAAATAACACAGATCAATTTGGCAAAATCAGTAAGAGAAAGAATATCCCCAGCGATAAACGTACTTGCTACAAGTGCCGGAATGAATTACAGTATTTACATGCGTATTCTTGGGATTGTTTTTATAATAATTAGGACGCCAATGCCAATACACCTTAGAAAGTTAAAATTTTAACGCATTACTCAGGAGAAGCATTTGGTTTTGTCCAGGTGAAGAGATATTCTTCTCCCAGCTTGCTATTGTTGTAGCATCAACACCAACCGTTTTACTCAATTCTCTTAAAGCTTAGGCCTTTTAGAATTCTATACTGGTTAATCCTGCCTCCCAAAGTAGTTGTATCTATCTCAACCGGTACATATCCAAGAAAGTTAATAATCCCTGGCATAAAATGAACCATAGGTTGTGTATAATTGGTTTTCCCAGTTGGTGATTGACTCTTCTGTCACTCCAAGCAATTGGGCTACCTCTGATTGTAGGAGTCCCTTTTGAATTCGTTTGATTTTAATATGGTCACCAACTGTTTTAATATCCAAGCATATATGTACTAACTTTCCAGTCAAATGAGCTTTTTTCAATTTCGCAGAACGGCAACACAGGGATGTCCCTGTGGCTTCTTCAACCATCCAGAAAAAGAATGTACCTGCCCTCCCGGTGCAGTTCAAAAATATTTAAATAAGATATCAGGCCCTTTGTTAGATAGAATTGATCTGCATGTTGAAGTGACTCCTGTTGCTTTCAGCGAATTATCTTCTTCAAGGCAATATGAAAAAAGTGAGTGTATCAGGGAGAGGGTGATAAAAGCTAGTGAGCGCCAGGCAGAAAGATTTAAAGATAACCCCGGAACTTATAGCAATGCACAAATGAGCAGTAAAAAGCTTAAAGAAATTTGTGTTATTTCTGTCGCAGGAGCTAATTTATTAAGAGTTGCTATGGAGAAATTAAATTTATCTGCGAGAGCATATGATAGAATTTTAAAAGTAAGCCGCACCATAGCAGACCTTGCAGATAGCGATGATATCAAGGTTGAGCACCTGGCAGAAGCCATTCAATACAGGAGCCTGGACCGGGAAGGATGGGGAGGGTAAGAGAAATGCAATCAATCCACTCGATTGTTACGTGATGGGCTAATATTTTTAACTCACAAATCCGGAACTATCTTTGTTCCCTGTATAGGATACTTTCGGTTTTACAGCAGGATTGTTAGAATAAAACTTATCCCCTTTTGAAATAACAACATTTTGAATCAAGGTATGATTTGCAGTTGGCCTGGACTTAATAGCCGCTTCTGGATTCAGTTTTAAGATTGCAAATTAAAGTTTGTTCTTATTAAAATTCATCTTTCCAATCTCAAAGCAAGGCAACGCAATATTTATCTTTACTGAGTAGCAAATAATGTTTCTTTATGAGTAACATACCAATCTATTGCCTCCTTTAATCCACTGGAAATTGAAAATTGAGGAGAATAATTCAGGATTTTTTTAGCTTTTTTGATAGAAGCTACAGAGTGTGGAATATCACCAATTCGGGCTGGTCCATAATTAGTTTTTATTTCTGAAATACTTTTATCATAATGGGTTAAGTATTCATTAATAAGTAAAACCAAATTATTTAAAGTAGTGCTTTCTCCAAATGCGATATTAAAAACCTGGTTAACTGCCTGGGGGTTAATTGAAAATGCCGCCTTAACATTCGCCTGCACTACATTATCTATATAGGTAAAATCCCGCGAATATTGTCCATCACCATTAATAACC
>JBDSAQ010000142.1:0-3181 GCA_039922095.1 Ginsengibacter sp.
GCAGTAATTGCACTTCGGTACCGATGTTTTGATCCCAGAGATTTTTTTGCCTGTTATAAACTGTTTGTGCAAGTGCAAGCTGAGTTCTTACAGAAGCCATACTTTGCCGTACTGCCACTACATTCTGGTTTGCAATCGCATTATCTAATTTTAGCAACAGCTGTCCTTTGTGCACACGATCTCCCTTTTTTACATATATAGCTGTAACTACACCCGGAGATCCGCGGGGAGCAATGTAGCTTATATTTTCTGCGTCAATACGTCCCTGTAATTCTATGTAATGATTGAAGCCGGCGGGTTGCAGGGTTTGTATGTTTACTGGTTTTGGTTTTTGAGCATTAACAGTGCTTGTATCAATTTTACTAAGCTGATCTTGCAGGTCTTTTATTTTATCATCTGTTTTGCTTCTTTCCCCTTTCAATTTTTCTAACTCCACTTTTTTTTCCGTGATGGCTGCGTCATTACCTTTTTTTCCATTTCCACATGAGATAGTAAACAGCAAAATGCCTGTAAACAATGAGATGATTGTAATCTTTTGCATATTTATTCGTTTAATTTTATTCATTTATTTTGATAATAATACAGTTCTCTATAATTTACCGGAAGCCTTTAAATAATCAATTTTTGCATTAATAGCATCGTACAATGAACTGTAATAATTATTCTGTGCAACTTTCAATTCAGTTTGTGCTGTATATATTTCCTGGTTACTGCCTAACCCCTGTTCGTATTTTAGCTTAGTGGTATTGTAAACTCTTTCTGCGAGTAAAATATTTTTCTTTTGTGTGTCCATTGTTGACAAGGCGCTTCTCATTCTGATACGGGATTGCTCAACATCGTTATTAATAGAAAGTTTAAGCTGCTCAATATTATTCTGCGTTTTTTCAAGATTAAGCCTTGCAGTTTCTATTCTTGCATTTCTTGCTCCGCCGTCAAATAAGGGCACGTTCAGTTTTAAACCTATAAATGAGGAAGTAAAATATCTGCCCTGGAAAAAATCAAATTTCTGGCGTTGGGCATTTTTATTATAATTGCCTGAAAGCGCCAGTGTTGGAAATTTGCTGAGCTTATACCGTCTTATATTGAAGCCATTCAGCTTTTCCAATAAAGTAAGTTGCTGGTATTCTTTCCTATCAATATAGTTATAGCTTTCTTCAAGTATATTGTCTTTTAATTCCTGCTCAGATAAAGTATCAGTCAGGATTAACTGGTCTTTCTGAGGCATGCTCATTAAAAACTTTAGACCAGCAATACCAGCTTCGATTTGATTTTCAGCTTTTAACTTTTCGGTTTTTAAATTATTTAACTGTACTTCCACTTTGTCAACGTCCAGTTTTTCAGCAAAACCATTTTTATAAATTTCCCTCGTGTCAGCAAGTAATTTTTCAAAGCGTGCAATATTTGCATCTATGCTTTCAATTTGCTTTCTTCCTATAACCAACTGGTAATAGATTTTATATATGTTCGTTTTTATTTGTTCGTTGGTAACTTCTGCATTTTTAGTTGCAAAAGCTATTGATGCTTTTCTTGCCATAAGCCCTACAAAGACCTGCCCGTCAAAAAGTAATTGATTTAAATCAATACCTGCACCTGCCGTATATTTTGAGCCGAATTGGGCCTCGATGATCCCAAAGTTTGAAGGTATTTGAACAGGGTTTCCGTTACCATCTTTAATGCCTTCCTGCATTAATACTCCGTAAGTGCCTGCAGCAATAAAATTGGGAAAGGTTTGTACAGCTACGTTGGGAAATTTATTCACATTCACATTACCAGTTAACTGGGGGAAAGCTGCTGCGGTTATTTCTTTATTTGTTTGCTTTTGAATTTGTATATCAAGCAAGGCATTTTTAACCTGGGCAGAATTTTTTAGTGCATATTCTACGGCTTGCTTTACACTAAAGGCATTATTTTGCTGTGCTCTTACACTGCCGGTCATTATAAAAATAAATAAGGATATAACTATAGTATGTTTCAAAGTTTGTTTCATTTTGCAATACTTTTTAATAATTCCTGCTGATATTTTAAGATCATTTTATAGCCTTTCAGGCTGGCGATTCCAAACAAATAATATTCTATCAATTGTTTTTCAAGATCAAGAAGACTGAATTTATTTTTAGGAAAAATTTCCTGGTTAAATGGAAGCATCATCGTTTCCAGCCTTACTTTAGATGCCACTTCTGTATTGATATCGTCACGAAATAGTTCTTCGTCTTTGCCCTTTTCTATGTTTTGTTTTATGATCTCGAAGAGATAAGAATGTTTGTGGTGTTGAAATTTTTTAAAAGTTTGAGGATGATTTCTTTCGAGGTCATATAAAATAGTGGGGTTCATGTTTTCGAACATTTCCTCAAGCATTTTCATAGAAAGAAAAACCTCCTGTATGGCATTCACAGCTTTTGACCTGGCAGTGTTGCAGCGACTTTTATTATACATCAGCAGGTCTGTTATCACTTCATCAACCAATTCATCTTTATCAGAAAAGGACTGGTATATCGTTTTTTTTGATATGCCGAGTTGATTAGCAATTTCATCCATTGTTATGGATCTGATTCCATAGCGTTTGAATAACTCATCGGCCTTTTGTTTTATTCTGTCTTTTATTTCCATCTTCTTTACGCGACCGCAAAACTAAGGAAACTTTTTAATTAACTAAAGTTTCCTCGCTATTTCTTTTTACTATCATTAAATCTTACCTGATAAAGTACCGTATAGGCTACCTTTGCCAATAAATTTCTACCTATGCCTTCATCTATACGTTATCAAAGATTTATACAATATTTTTTACAGGGGCTTTTAATAATAGGCCCGGTCAGCATTACCTTATATACCATGTATGTTGTATTTGATAAGGTTGATAGCATACTGCGGCCGGCAATTAATATACCCGGCATCGGATTTATTACTATAATACTTTTTATTTTATCTATAGGTTATCTAAGCTCCTTTTTTGTAATGGAGAGAATAATATCCCTGGTTGACAGGTTGCTGGAAAAAACTCCCGGTATAAAATTATTTTATTCATTTATAAGAGATTTTTTTGAGGCCTTTGCCGGTAGTAAAAAGAAGTTTACCAACGGGGTTTTGGCTAATGTAGAAAATAATGAGGTTTGGCGGGTAGGCTTTATTACACAGGAAGATATGAGTAAGTTTGCTATGGCAGATTTCGTTGCTGTTTATGTGC
>JBDSAQ010000143.1:0-2885 GCA_039922095.1 Ginsengibacter sp.
AATGTTGTTTTGCCCCCGTCCCCTAAAGGGGTGTTGGTGGGATCTTTTTTATATTTGATAATACCCTTCGCACTCCCCTTTAGGGGACGGGGGCTTTACTCAGTTCTTAAACTCTTCACCGGGTTTGCCAATGCTGCTTTTATTGCCTGGAAACCTATAGTGAACAATGCTATACAGGCTGCAATAATTCCTGCTGCGAGAAAAACCCATAAAGAAATATTTATGCGGTAGGCAAAATCCTGCAGCCATGTGTGCATAGCAAACCATGCAATGGGAAAAGCAATAATTGCAGCAATCAACACGAGCTTTAAAAAGTCTTTTGATAGTAGTGCTACTATTGTACTCACACTTGCTCCCAGCACTTTTCTTATACCAATTTCTTTTACACGCTGAAAAATAGCAAAAGCTGAAAGCCCTAATAAACCTAAACAGGCAATAAGAATAGCAATGCATGCAAATACAGTGAAGATGGTTCCCTGCCGCTGTTCTGATTCATACAGCTTTGAAAAATTTTCATCGAAGAATGTATATTGATAAGGTATTTCAGGAAGATAATTCTGCCATACTTTTTTTATTGAGGCCAACGCCGGAGAAATATTACTGCCTGAAACTTTTATTGAAATACTATTATAAAAAGATTGATTTGGTGCTGTAACAGGCATGATAAAAATAAGCGGGGTAATTTCTTGGTGCAGAGATTCAAAATGAAAATCTTTCATAATGCCTATTATGTGTCCGGTGATAGATCCATACCTGAAATTCTTTCCAACAGCATCCTGCGGCGATTTCCATCCAATACCTTTTACAGCAGCTTCATTTATAATAAAATTTGAGGTATCGGTACCAAAGGCACGTGAAAAATTTCTTCCTGCGGCCATCTGTACGCCGTAGGTTGGTATAAAATCATAATCAACTGCCACATATCTTATATCTGCTTTTACAGGCGCCATAGTATCTGAACCGGGCGTAGATGCTCCCATACCATCTAATAACCTACCTGTTGGAATGCGGGAAGAACGTGCAACATCTTGTATGTTAGATTGCTGAAGTAAAGAATTGCGAAACGATTCATACTCCGGGTTTAAAAAATTATTATAAGGTAGCGTAAGTATGTTCTCTTTGTTATAACCCAAAGAAGTTTGTTGCATGTATCTTAACTGCTGAAATACTATTACTGTGGCTATAATAAGAATAATAGAAATAGCAAATTGTGTTACAACAAGAACTTTACGAAAGCTTATACTGCTTCCGCCGGCTTTAAATAAACCTTTTAAAGTTTTTACCGGCTGAAAAGATGACATAAATAAGGCCGGATAAAGGCCGGATATAATTCCGATAAAAAAAGGAGAAAGAAGCAAGGGAACTAAAATCTGCGGCTTCATTAATATACTTAAAGAAAGTGTTTGTCCTGAGAGTTTGTTAAGCCACGGCAATGAAAAATATAATAAGACAAATGCAATTAAGATACCTGCCCAGGTAATTAATACAGACTCACTTAAAAATTGCAGTATCAATTCTCCTTTGGCCGCACCCGCTACTTTTCTTATCCCAATTTCCCTCGCACGCAAAGCTGAACGTGCTGTGGATAGATTCATATAATTAATGCAGGCTATTAATAATATGAATAAAGCAATGGCTGAAAAAACATAGACCCGTTTTATATCACCATTAGGCTCTGCTTCATAATCTGTATGAGAATAAAGATGAATGTCAGTAAGCTTTTGCAAACCAAGTGTGGTAAACTTAGAAGCCCGCTGACCAATATATTCCTGTCCGGCCATTCTCTTATCTAAAAATGCAGGAAACCGTGCTACCATTTTATTTGCATCATAATATCGGGGAAGTAATAAATAAGTGAAGAAAGAGTTATTGCCCCAGTTTGTACGCAAATTACTTTCGCCATATACTGCAGAATCTTTAAGCGTATTAAAGGAAACAAGCATTTGAGGATGTATGTGAGAATTTGAAGGGAAAGATTTATAAATGCCTGTTACCTTCACGTCAAACTGATTATTAGCCCTTATTACTTTGTTCATCGGTTCTTCATCCCCAAAATATTTCTTTGCTGTTTCTTCTGAAAGCATCACAGAAAAAGGATCCTTCAATGCACTCTTAGGGTTTCCGCTTACTACATCAACCGTAAAAACATCAAATAAATTTTCATCCGCAAAAAAAACATTTTGTTCATTGATTAGTTTGTCTTTATAACGAAGAGGAGTAGTTCCGTTATTAAGTAACCTTGTCATTTTTTCTATCTCCGGAAAATCAGTTGGAAAATAATACCCGAATGGAGGCGATACTGTACTAAGGTGAAGTGATACAACTCCATCCTCATTATTAAAAGTTCTTGTTACACGATAAGTGCGATCTGCATTTTTATTATACTTATCATAATTTATTTCGTTAAGAATGTAAGTAAGGATAAGAAGGCAGCAAGTTAATCCAACAGTTAATCCAAATAAATTTATGAAAGAGATGAATTTATATTTCATCAGGTTACGGAAAGCGATCTTTAGATAGTTGCGTAGCATGGAGTTATTTTGTTGTTACTACAGAGCGTTATAGCAAGCTTATTATTTTACTTCTGGTTATAACAGATGGTTCTTTTTCAAAAATCTTCGTATCACATCTTTTATATTAATTCGCCTTCAGCACATCCGTTGCTTTTTTGCCCAATGCGTACCAAATTCTTGAGCCGAAGGTTACTGCACTAATAAGCAGCACACATATAAATGATATAATCAACGAAGAAATACTTACTCCGGAATTAATCCGGAATATCATATCCATCAATAATTTGGAGAGTAAATAGCCGGCATAACAACCAATACCTGAGGCGAAAAGAAATATCCAAAAGTATCCCTTCAGTATAAGCCGGAAAATAT
>JBDSAQ010000144.1:0-7756 GCA_039922095.1 Ginsengibacter sp.
AAATCAGCATTATTTCACATTAAGCTGGACAGTACTACCAGGCAATTCTCTTTTCCAACAAAAACAATTCAGTTAGTATCAACTAATGGAAACTTTCCTACGAGTTTAACAGGTGGCAGCGATTTTGCTCTTTCTATTGATGCGGCCACTTATATTAATAATTCATGTGACTCAAGAAGATTGGTTTTTGTAATAATCAATCCTGCTACGTTATTTCCTGAAAAAAATGGTGCCACTGGTTCTCCCGGGCGCTTTGGCAGTGATAACCCCTGCGGCCCAAGTACCGAATACCAATTCGGATTTGATTATGGTACGGTTGCCGGTCGCCTTAAAATTATGAAGTTCATGGATTCAATACCTTCAGGATATTATGTTATTGTAAAAAATAGTACGCCCAACCCAATAGCCTTTCCATCATTATATCTTCCTTATGCACAGGATTGGGCTTTAGATGCAAACATTTATGGGCCCGGCATATCATTAACTGATAAATTAAGAAACGCTGGTTTTGCTATAATTGATTCATTTTCAAGATCACGAAGCTGGACATTCGCATATCGAAAAAACTCCAACACCATTTTTACTCCTGTGTTCAGTATGAGTGCAGGCGTTAACGAAAAAAATAGTTTTACTTTTGAAATTTCCGGTAATGAAACTGATGGACAGATAAGCTCTCCTAAATTTGGCCCTTCAAGAAAATGGAACTCCTTTCATTGGCGTGATACTAACCTTGAAAGCCCTTCAACTGATTCTGTATCTATCCAGGTATTTGGTATAAAAAATAATAATTCTGCTGATCTTTTGGCTACTGTTAAAGCTAAGGATACAGCCCTGAATTTTATTAATGCTGCAAATTATCCGTATGTCCAGTTAAAAATGCTTAACAATGATTTGGTTAATGCAACACCATCCCAATTAATTTATTGGCGTATTAATGCTGACCCTGTACCTGAAGGTGCAGTGGCTCCCAACGTAATATTTAAAATGAAAGATACCCTTGAAAGGGGGGAGAATTTAGAGTTTTCACTCGCCTTTAAAAACATAAGCGATGTGGCATTTGATAGTCTGAAAATAAAATTTATTATCACGGATAAAAACAATGTACCGCATGTTATCCAATTGCCCAAAGGAAAACCGCTAATATCAAATGATACTTTGCTGATAACTTATACAATTGATACACGAAGCTATACTGGTATTAATACATTATTTGTTGAGGTTAATCCTGATAATGATCAGCCGGAACAATTCCATTTTAATAATTTTATTTTTAAAAATTTCTTTGTAAAAGGAGATAATTATAATCCATTGCTGGATGTAACTTTCGATGGAGTACATATTTTAAACCGTGACATTGTTTCTGCACGGCCTCATATTGTAGTTAAACTGAAAGATGAAAATAAGTTTCTTGCACTTAATGATACTTCTGTTGTTAAAGTTCAGATACGCTACCCTGATAACTCTTTGCACCCGTATAAATTTGATAACGATACACTAAGATTTACACCTGCAGATTTAGCATCAGGTGAAAATACAGCCACCATTGACTTTACACCACTTTTACCCGGAAACGATGACGAGTATGAATTGATCGTTTCAGGAAAAGATGCTTCTGGCAACACGGCAGGGCAATTGGAATACCGGGTTACTTTTAGAGTTATCAGTAAACCAATGATATCTAATTTATTAAATTATCCCAATCCTTTTACAACATCTACCGCTTTTGTGTTTACGGTTACCGGTACTGTGCCGCCTCAAAATATGCGTATACAAATTTTAACCATTACCGGTAAAATTGTACGAGAAATCACTAAAGATGAATTAGGCCCCCTACACATTGGCAGAAACATTACAGAGTTTAAATGGGATGGAACTGATATGTATGGACAAAGGCTGGCAAATGGTGTTTATCTCTATCGTGTTCTTACTAACTTAAATGGAAAGTCGTTAGATAAATATAAGGCTGAAGATGATAATACAGATAAATATTTTACAAAAGGGTATGGCAAAATGTACCTGATGAGGTAGAATGAAATTACATTCTAAAAAAGCCGTCTCCTAATTAACGTGACGGCTTTTTTACGTAATACATTTTTTGCTATTTGATTTTTTTTGATTCTACTTTTATAAGCTGTGATGGGTTAACTTAAGAGGCCTAAAACTCTTTTGAAATATAATGAAATTACTTACCAGTACAAACTATTCATCAATTATTATGAAACAGTATTACCAAAAGATGATACTACTTGTACTATGGATAATTATTCAAGGTTTCCTACTTTGGCAAAATGGTGTTGTTACCACTGAAGAAGCAGAAAAGTATATTTCAGAAGCAGAGTATTTTCTTAAAACCGGAAATTTTTCGAGAAATAGTTTCTGGCTATACTCTACCCAGATTTTTCTGATTGCTGCAACTATCAAACTTCAACTAAGTTATACTGTTGTAATTATTGTTCAGCTTTTATTGAATTTGTACGCAACATTGATGTTCTTTAAATTGGCCCAATTTTTTTTAAAAAATTCAATTCTTTCCTTTCTCGTCACTTTCTTTTTTATAATTAATATACCTTACCAGGCTTATAATTCCTTCCTGTTTACTGAATCAATTTTCTATAGCCTTACAGTCATTTACAGCAGTTTTTTACTCCGCCTAAATAAGCTTACTATAAACAATCTGATCATCATAATTGTCTTTCTCGCATTAATTAGTATAACCAGGCCAACAGGTATTTTATTTTTTGGAGCTACGGCATTTTATATTTTTTTTCGGTTTCTTAGTAACATTAATCTTTGGAAAAAGCTTGCAATTATTTGTAGCGCCTTGATAATTTTTTTTGCAACTCTCAACTCAATGTTGCAAATTGGAGGTTCACTGAATTTTATGATATCTTTTAAAATGGAATATATTGTTTGCGGTGTCAACACAACTTCTGAAAATGTTGAAATAAAAACACTTGAAAATGGTAATTCCTTACGAGGGATTTTATATTATTTTTTTAATAATGGAAAACAATTTTTTAGGCTTTCGATATTAAAAACAATTTCATTTTTTGGGTTGGTTAGAAATTATTATTCTCCATTCCACAATATTTTACTGGTAATATTTTTCTATCCATTTTATCTGTTATCGTTGGTAGGTGCATGGAAAATGTTTCGAAGAAAAGAGCAAACATTTTTCTATATGGCAGCAATCATTGTTCTCTTTTGGATTACTGTTTTACTTACATGCGACGACTGGCACAATCGCTTTGTTTTACCGATTTTACCATTTATTTTTCTTATGGGGCTTTCAGTCTTTAAGAAAGCAGATTCCATTAAGGAGAGGACATAACAATTAAATAAAGTTCTTTAACTTGAGTTTTCAGGAGAAAATTATTAATTGATAATACCCTAATTCTTTTGAATGTTTAAAATAACCAACCATTTTTTTAATACGAACAACAGATCTTACTTCATAACTGCACTTATTTTATTTACCGTTTTTCTAAGTTATTACTTCCTGATTTTGTATTTGCGAATTGGTACAGATATCCAGATCCATGCTTCAATCGCGTGGTCATTTTTTATAAATGATGATAGTATTGCCCCCAACTTTCTTTATTATTTTTTAGTGGCCTTAACAGCCGGGTTTTCAAAATACAAAATAGCCTATTATGCAGCATCAATAATTATTCTGAGCCTTGCGGTTGTATTTAAGTACTTCCTAAATTTTTTTTATATAAATAAATATTTACCATGGATTCAAAGAAAGGAGGTCATAGGTTTATCAATTTCTTTATTATTTATTTTTTGTTTGCCTAACATAGATTTTTTTAAACAGATAGATTTTAAGCACAAAATTTTTTATCTTGGGCAATTAGCTCCCAACGTATGGCATAATTCCACGATAATATTTTTATTTCCTTTTGCCATTCTTCTTTTTTTTAAATCTTATGAATTATTGTATGCAGATAAATTCAATAAAAATCTGCAATGGCAGATTTTTATTTTGATATTGCTCAATGCACTAATAAAACCAAGCTTTTTATTTACCGTTATCCCTGCAGTACTTTTTTTATTTTGTTTAAAAGTTGTGAATGGGAATAATCAAAAGATATCTATTATTAAAACAATCCCATTTATTGCAGGCTCTTTTTTTATAGGGATTGAGTATTTTATTATTTACCGGCTCAATTATTCAAGCAAAGTAATGTCTGCCATTGATGATTCAAAAGTTATTCTTTCTCCATTTGAAGTTTGGAGCCATTTTTCAACAAACATTCCGGTTGCAATTATTACATCCTGTTTTTTTCCAATAGTATATATTTTTTTTACAGGTGGAAGAATATTAAAAAATAAACTTGTCTTATTCAGTGCCCTCAATTTTGTTTTTGGTGTTTGTATATGGATATTTTTTGCAGAAAGCGGGTTTAGAAAATTTCATGGAAATTTTTACTGGCAGGTGGTAATTACAATTTATCTGTTTTTCTTTTCATTGTTACTTCATTTTATTAATTCCGTAAAGGCAAATGAGTTAAGTAAAATAAAACAGGCTTTTATTGCCGGCGCATTCATTCTTCATTTGTTATGGGGAATTTTTTATTGGTTAAAAATTATTATTTTTAAAGGGTATAGTTAATTCGGGCTTTAGTTATACAAAGTTCAGTCTTAATTTCCTCATACCAAATTTTTTGACTATCAGCAATATAGAGTACCTGCATATTAATAATTATTATTTAGGGAATTAGTACTTGTTTCTTAATAAAAGAATCTCTACTTTTACACCATCCATAAGTACATACCCATTCCATCATCTTTTGAATTCTGCTTTCTAACCTATTAAGAACCATTCTTTCAACAGGTATACTGTGTGTGTTTGTTAGAAAGAGATAGTCTAAATTCGCAAAACCATTTATCATTTTATAAGTTGTTCCTCATCCTCTGTAAATCTGTTTTCAGTATTCATTATAAGCCATTCTTATTATAATACAACTTTTTAAAAAGAGTATTATTATCTCAGAAAGCAAGAAAAAAATTTTTAATCTTAAAGCACTTTTATGGAAATGAAATGGTACACAATCTATACTAAGCCTAATTTAGGGAAAAAGATAGCAGATATTTTAAATCGAAAAAAAATCATCAATTTTTTCCCTATAAGAGCAATTCCGGCAGAAAATATAATGGCAATAAAAAATAATCAAAATTTTAATAGATATGTATTTGTAAAAATTTATGAAAGCCAGATTGCAGAATTTAAACGAATTAATGGTGTTATTAATTTTCTTCATTGGAAAGATAAACCTGCGATAATAGAAGAATCTGAAATTAATTTGATGAAAAATTTTTTAAATAAGTATACTAATGTAAAATTGGAAAAAAAGGAAATAATCTGTGAAATACCCCTTAGTGAGAATATAAGTTCGCAAAAAGAAAATGAAGGAAAATTGATTAATATAAATAATAATAAGATAAAAATAGGTCTCCCAACATTAGGCTATATGATGATTGGAGAATTAGAAAAAGCAATAGTTCCGCTTAGCCCAACTCAAAACATCTTAATAGATTTGAGAACAAAGTTTAAATATCGCCTAGCCAGATAACTCAATTATCTAAAAACATATATAGAAAAACCCGCTTTACAAACCGCATACCCACCTTGGTATTCTTATCTAAAATAAAGGTTTAGAGCACTGGGATCTCCCCTTAATTTTGAAAATGTTAATAAATTAATAAAAAAAAGTAAAATTACCAACTATTAGATGAGTATTTTTACTCAAAATTTAGAAACTATGGAAGTTTGTTCCATATAATGAGGAAATAAGTCTACATCATATTTCATAATAAATATAGTACCAAATTTATCTGTATGAAAACTTTTTTTGTAATCTTATTTTTATATCTCTCAAATTACACCCACGCCACTAATTATTATTTCTCAAGCATTTCAGGAGATGATTCACGAACATCCTTACAGGCCCAAAATCCTTCTACGCCTTGGAAAACATTAGCCAAATTAAACTCATTTTTTTCCAGCCTTAAATCTGGTGATTCAGTTTTATTAAAACGTGATGAAACATTTTATGGTTCAATTAATATAAATACTAAATCTGGTTCCTCCACTCGCCCAATAATAATAGGCGCATTTGGTATAGGAGATAAGCCTGTTGTAACTGGCTTAAAAACTCTATCTAACTGGGTTCCAATCGGTAATGGTATTTATGAGAGTTATAATTCAGCTTTAGACTCACGTATGAATATAGTGCTTTTGAATGGGGTTGAACAACAAATAGGACGTTATCCCAATATAGATGAGCCTTCTGGAGGTTATCTTTATTTTGAATCTCATGTAGGGACTACATCTATAACAGATGATGAATTTGCCTATCCTGCAAACTACTGGACCGGTGGTGAAATTGTTATCAGGCAGAGACGCTGGCTTCTTGACAGAGCTACGATATTATCACATACCGGCACTAAGATTAAACATACATCAATAACAGGGGAGCCTTATGACAAATATGGTTATTTTATACAAAACCACATAAAGACACTTGATAAGTTTGGAGAGTGGTGTTATAATCCTTCCACAAAAAAATTGAGTGTATATTTTGGTTCAGCTGCTCCATCTTCATATGTTATACAGGCATCGGGTATTAATGATTTAGTTTACACTGAGAGAAGTGGTAATATCGTATTTGACAATCTTACAATTAAGGGGGCAAACACTTACGGCTTTAATATTTATGGTGGCTCAAACATCTTTATAAAGAATTGCGAGATTTTGTTTTCAGGACTAACCGCAATTAAAGTATGGGGTAATCATAATAATTTTAAAATTGAAAGAAGTATTGTTTCCAACTCAAATAATAACGGTATTGATCTTGGGTACGGGGATAATGCAATAGTAAGAAATAATAAAATAATTAACACAGCGTTGTTTGCAGGGATGGGATTGAGCGGTGATGGAAATGGCATTGGAGTTAATAGGGTTGATAATGGCAGTGTTATTGAATTTAATGAAATACGCAATACCGGATATATACCCTTATCTTTTTCAGGAGATAACATAAATATAAAAAATAATTATATAGACAGTTTTTGCAGTGTAAAAGATGATGGAGCTGGAATATATACCTATGGAGGTACAGAGAATCTTACACGTACCGGAAGAAAGGTTATAGGAAATATTGTCCTCAACGGTGTAGGAGCAGGAAATGGTACAGATGATATAAATAAAAGGGCAGCCCAGGGAATATATATGGATGGAAATGCTTCAGGTGTTGAAATCAGCAATAATACAATTGCAAACGTAACCCGGGGTTTATACCTGCACAATTGCCGTGATATAATTGCAAAAAATAATACACTTTTTAACAACCAGGTGCAGCTGTACATGTTCCAACAAAGCTACCTGGCTCCAATCAGGAATAATACCTTAATTAATAATATTGTATTTCCAAAACTTCATTCTCAATTAGCCTTAACTCTTATTTCAAATGCTGATGACATTGCTCTTTTTGGCAAGCTTGATAGTAATTATTATGCAAGGCCTTTAGATGATGGACTACTAATCTCTAACAACTTTGTAAAACAGAAAGAATCGATTTCTCAAACCCTTGATTTAGAAGCATGGCAAAAACAATACAAAAAAGACGCTGGTTCAAAGAGAACACCGAAAGAGATTGTACCTTATAAACTTAAATCAATAGTAGGTACAAATAAAGTCTCTAATAGCATCTTATCAACAGTTAGGGGAATGATCTTAAGTTCATGTTCA
>JBDSAQ010000145.1:0-4527 GCA_039922095.1 Ginsengibacter sp.
CGATATTGAAGATGTAAATAATTTTGAGCCCGCTTATTCACTTAATAACAGAACAAGATCATTTTTAAAAGTACAGGATGGCTGCAATTATAATTGCTCTTTTTGTACCATACCTATGGCACGGGGCAAAAGCAGGAGTAACTCATTTGATAATGTTTTAAACCAGTCACAACAACTTGCCGCAAGTGGGGTTAAAGAAATAGTATTGACAGGAATTAATTTAGGAGATTTCGGTTCCCTCCAAACCTCGCCCAACGGGGGAGACCTAAAGACGCAATCATTTTTTGATTTGATAAAGATGCTTGATGAAGGAGAAGGCCCGGAGCGTTATCGCATATCTTCTATAGAACCGAATTTGCTTGGTAATAATATTATAGAATTTGTGGCTGAGAGTAATAAGTTTATGCCTCACTTTCATATTCCATTGCAGAGTGGCAGCAATAAAATTTTAGGTTTAATGAGGAGAAGATATAAGAAAGAACTGTATGCTGATAAAATATCCTGTATTAAAAAATTAATGCCCCATGCTGCAATAGGCGCTGATGTAATAGTTGGTTTCCCCGGTGAATCAGAGGAGGATTTTAAGGCAACTTATGATTTTTTAAATGAACTTGATATATCATACCTGCATGTATTTACTTATTCAGAAAGAGCTAACACTGCGGCTTTGAACATAAAGCCTGTTGTACCTGTTGATGTCCGCAACGAAAGAAATAAAGCCTTAAGAAATTTATCTTATAAAAAGATGAGCTCCTTTACAACACAACATATTGGGGAAACAAGAAAAGTGTTATTTGAACATAAAAATAAACACGGATTAATGGAAGGGTACACAGATAATTATATAAGGATTGCTGCATGTTATAAAGAAGAATGGGTAAATGAAATAGTTGACTGGAAAATATAAATACAGTAACACGAATTTTAAGGCACGAATTACACGAATTAGATTTATCCAAAGCATTTATTTAATCGAATGCGAATCAACAAATACAGACATGAACTTAGTTCTGTTAATTCGTGTAATTCGTGTAATTCGTGCCTTAAAATTCGTGTTATAAATAAAACATCACATGAACGAAATTGTAAATAAACTTAATGAATATTATAAAGCGTTCCTTCAGTCAATACCACGTATAGGGCTGGCTATCCTTATAATTATTATTGGAGTTATAGTTGCCGGATGGCTTACAGGGGTATTTAAAAAGCGGGTTATAAAACACTCCCGGGATGCGCTTATGGGTGATTTTCTGGCTAAGGCTGTAAGGCTTATATTAATCATTTGTATTTTATTGCTTGCCCTACAAGCCGCAGGTCTTAGTGGAATTGCCGGAGCTATCATGGCTACTGCGGGGGCTTCTGCCGTAGTGCTGGGCTTCGCTTTTAAGGATATTGCAGAAAATTTTCTTGCAGGAATTATTCTTGCTTTTAATCGTCCCTTTAATGTTGATGATACTGTACAAATAGAAAGCATTTCAGGAAAAGTAACAACAATGGAATTTCGATATACAAAAATCTTAACCTTCGACGGACGGAATGTGTACATACCCAATGCTGATGTTCTTACCAAACCTGTAATAAATTTTACTGAAAATGGATTTTACCGTAACGAATTCATAATCGGTATTTCCTCAGCCCATGATATTGAAAAGGCAAAGCAGATAATTATGAATTGCATTAAGGATGATAATAAAATTGTGAAGGATGATGTGCATATAAATTTTGTAGTTGAAGATGAATTGGCAGGCCCTTTAATAAATTTAAAAGTGTTGTTTTGGGTACCTACTGATGATTTTCGCAGAAACACTTTGGAGGTAAGGGGAGCGATAATTCAAAAAGCAAAGAAGGCGCTGGAACAGGAAGCTATCAGCTTGCCCGTTAATATCACTGAATTTAAATTACACAACAATCCCCCAAATAACCCAATGAATGTTAATAATGATATGCAGAAGATTTAAAGGATTATTAATCATTAAAGATTAGTGTGTACATAGAAATTTATCACATTCTCCATTCAAAATTCTCAAACTATAATTAGTGCAAGCTTTTAAACAGCGTTAAAATTATCTGGCATAATTTCAGGTTGTAATTTTCCAGGAAATTAAATTTACAGCACTACTTAAAATGAATGTATGAACCAACTTCCATTAACCGTAAGGCGATCTATAGAATTGGTGGGGATAGTAGTGCTTGCCATAGTAATAATTGAACAGCAGCAGATCATAATGCCTATGTTAATGGCTTTTATAGCAAGCATAGTATTATTACCTGTTTACAGATTTTTAAGGCGCAAAAAAATGCCTGAGATTGTTGCTATATTTTTATCTATCCTGCTAATGCTGATTGTTATCGCCCTTATCATAATTTTTATAACATCTCAAATAAAACCTATGGTAAATAATTTTGGGCAGATAAAACAAAACATAACAAATCATATAAACGAGCTTAGCACATGGGTTAGCTATAAAACTTCTATTTCAACTACAGAACAGGCGGCTTTTATTGATAATCAAACCAAAAAATTTGTTGACTCTGCAGGTAATTTTATTGGAGGCGCCGCAGGCTCATTAGGTTCAGTATTAATATTTTTTGGATTGCTTCCTATCTATACATTTCTTATACTTTTCTATAGAGATATTTTAAAAAAATTTGTGTTTTATTGGTTTAAGTTTGAAGACCATTCTAAGGTGAAGCATGTAATACAACAAACTGAGGTAATTCTTAAAAGCTATATCGGGGGGCTGCTTATACAAATAAGTTACATTACTATTTTACTGGGTGGCTCATTAATACTGTTCGGTATTAAACATGCACTGCTCATAGGTATAATCTTCGCTATATTAAATCTTATACCTTATATAGGCGCTTTGTTCGGTAATTTAATAGGGGTGCTACTTACTTTAAGTTCCTCGCCTGATATTGGCCCGGTAATTACGGTACTCGTAGCCATTGCTATAGTGCAGTTTCTTGATAATAATATTTTAATGCCGGGTATTGTAGGTTCTAAAATAAAGATCAATGCTCTTGCAAGCCTTGCAGGCGTTTTTTTGGGTGGCGCTTTGGCTGGTATTCCTGGTATGTTTTTATCTCTTCCTGTAATTGCAATTTTAAAAATAATCTTCGATCATACAGAACACTTTAAACAATGGGGTATACTTTTTGGAGATGAAAGACCACATAAAAAATTAACCCGGCGGATATTAAAATCAAGAATAAAAAAATTAAAATAGCAGTTCCGGGAATATTTACTGCAGATAGGGAGAGATATTATTCTATGAACTTTTAATATTACCTTCATAAGTATAAATTATTCCCCTTATAAAAACTGCAACACTATTATAGTGTATATATACTGATTATATATATAGATTCTCAAGCTACTTTATGTGATTTTTAAAGATTACATTACATGGAATTTACCTGCTATGCAAAGCCACTTTGAATTATATCCCACAGAACAGCCCTTAGAAATTGACGCTTCTCCAACTATGATAGAAACATTAAAGAAATGCTATCAAATGGAATTAGCTTTTCCTGGAAAGCCCTATGGGCCGAAGGATTTTAAAGGCTCCTTCAGCGGCTTGTATAAAAGAGGGTTACTGGATATTGATATAAGTAACAAAAAGCTAAGTTCCGGCAGATGGCATATTACTACAAAAGGTTTGCAATTCTTAGTATTAATTTCCACCAAACGTTTACCTGCCAGGGATCCCTTTCTTATCAATAATATCAACAAGCTTCAACAAAATTTTGAAAAGTTGCAGAACTCAATTTATAATCTAAAAGTAACTTCCGGAAGAATTGCTAAACATAATTTTTAATAAATTCTTCTTGTTAAGATTATTGAATGTTTAATTTGATCTCTGCGTATTAGTAATATTTTCCAGCTGTTGAGTGTATATGTTTAAACAAGCAATACACTTTATTTAATATTTTTTATGGCTTCAAGTTCAGCACAGTATATAATAGCCATTGGAGCCTCCGCCGGGGGGCTGGAAGAAATTCAACATTTTTTTGACAACACTCCTGTAGATAGTGTTGCTTACGTAATAGTGCAACATTTATCACCGGATTTTAAAAGCAGGATGGTGGAATTGCTTGCCAAACACAGCAAGCTAAAAGTTAAAGAAGCCGAAGAAAATATGCTTGTAGAAAATAACCAGGTTTATCTTATACCCCACAAAAAGTTTATGACAATCCACGATGGCAGGTTGCATTTAACGGATAAATTAAAAGCTTCAGGCCCACACCTCACCATAAATACTTTTTTTAATTCACTGGCAATAGAAAGCGGAGAAAAAGCAATAGGAGTGATACTTTCAGGGTTAGGTTCTGATGGCACCGAAGGGGCGAAAGCCATACACCAACAAGGCGGGATGATTATAGCACGTGAACCTGCAACGTCTGAATTCAGCTCTATGCCTTCAAATGCTATTGCCGCCGGAATTGTTGATTATGTACTTGAACCAGAACTAATGCCGGCAGCAATTGAATATTATGTAAAAAATGATGGCGCATTACTTCCGC
>JBDSAQ010000146.1:0-8816 GCA_039922095.1 Ginsengibacter sp.
TTTTACAATAACAGCAAAAGCTACAGATAACGGTGGTTTGGTTACTTCATCAGATGCTGTTACAGTTTCTGTGATAAAACCTAACGCAGCACCTAAGGTATCTATTATCAGTCCCGCAAATAATGCAACTTTTTCTGCCCTGGAAGATATTCGAATAACTGCGACAGCAACTGATGTGGATGGTACAATAAGTAAAGTTGAGTTTTATAATGGCACTATTTTATTAGCAACTGAAAAGTATGCTAAATATTCCTGGACCTGGAATAATGTTCGTTCAGGAACATATATAATCACTGCAAAAACATATGATGATAAAGGCAGTATAACTGTCTCTGCCCCGGTTACTATTTTAGTAAAAAAACCAAATGTTGCGCCTGTAGTAACTCTCATTACCCCGGTAAGCAGTGCGAACTTTACATCATCTGCATCAGTTAATATAAGTGCCATAGCAGCAGATGCAGACGGATCAATATCTAAAGTTGAGTTCTATAATGGAACTACTTTACTTGCAATCAAAAAAGGATTTCCATATTCGTGGGATTGGCAAAATGTTCCCGCCGGTGAGTATCAAATTACCGCTAAGGCTACCGATAACGAAGAAATGGTTACTACGTCTAAAGTTATTTTAATAACCGTAGCCGAAAACAGGCCTCCTGTAGTAGCAATTACCAGCCCTTCAACTTCAGCAATCTTTGAAGCGGTATCTGCTATAAGTATAAGTGCTGTTGCAGCCGATATTGACGGATCAATATCCAGGGTGGAGTTTTATAATGGCAATGTTTTATTAGGCACAGCTTATACAAGTCCGTATACTATTAACTGGGAAAATGTGCCTGGAGGAAATTATGCAATAACTGCAATTGCTACTGATAATGGTGGCAAGGCTACTTCGTCTTCTGCAATTACTATTTCTGTAGCCAGGGCAAATATAGCTCCTACAGTAGCTATCACGAGCCCGAATTCACTTAGCCCGAATTACACCGGACCTGTAAATATTCAAATAACTGCTAAAGCAAATGATGCAGATGGTTCAATAAAAAAAGTTGAATTCTACGATGGAGCAACTCTAATAAAAACTGAAAATTATGCTGCATATTCGTGGACATGGAAGAATGTGCCTTCAGGAAACCATAAGATAACTGCAAAAGCGTATGATGATAAAGGCCTGGTTACTACCTCTGACACTGTTCTTATAACAGTTCGTAACAGTGATGGTATGTCTTTAGCGAGGAACGCACAGCAAAGCATCAGTAAAGATTATTCAAAAGATGTAAATATTAAAATAGGCCCAAGTCCTGCAAGCAATGTATTGTCAGTGTTTACTAATGGAATTCAAAAAACCAGCGGATTAAAAATATCAATTTTTACAATGGCAGGTACGATGCTTAAAACATATAGCTTTGATACTAAAAATGAAACAGTTAAAGTTGATGTTTCATCGCTTAAGGCAGGGTTGTATATAATAAAACTTAATTTTGATGATAGTTCAGTTTACAAACAATTTGAAAAACAGTAATTGTAATCATATTTAAGTTAAGGAAATAAATAGGTAATCAACCCAACTGATCAGCAGTTGGGTTGATTATTTTAGTATAGATAAGGAGCAAGGTTGAAGATCCATTGAAAAGAATATCCGGGCATATCTCTTAATAGTCGGTTACAACTCTAAATAGATAAAAAATAAAATTAGTTATCATAACTTATCTTTGTAAATTCCACTAAACGTACCTGACTTTATGAAAAAATTACTACTACTACTATTGCTTATAACAGGCATTCAACGGGTTTTCAGCCAATGGAACAGCAACACGTCAATAAATAACCTGGTGGCAAACAGGCCACAAAATGAAATTCGCCCTTTGAGTGTAACTGATGGAGCCAATGGCAGTATCGTTATATTTAATACTAATAATGATAACAATAGCAGCAACAATGATATTTATGCTCAAAAAATAACGTCGGCAGGTACCATCGCATGGGGGAGCACCTCCAATCCCATTATTGTCTGCAATGCTTCAGATGAACAATATTATACTGATGCAATTGCAGATGGAGCAGGCGGGGCATATATTGTTTGGGAAGACTTCCGGAATGATCCTGTTTTTGGGGAAATCTACATACAACACATTAATTCAAGTGGAGTAGCCCTATGGCCTGCTAATGGTGTAAGAGTTACTAATACCAGCAATGATGATTATTCTGCTTTTCTCTGCAGTGACGGAAGTGGTGGTGTTATCGTAGCCTGGAACTGGGATAATAATGTAAACAATATACAAATCTCTGCACAAAAATATAATAGTGCAGGGGTTGCTCAATGGGTGGCAAATGGAGTACAGGTATCTACAGCTCCAGGTTTTAGGGCGGGTACTAATATAGTTAGTGACGGAGCTTCCGGCGCAATTTTATTTTTTCTTGATACAAGAGACGATACAAACGGAACTGATTATGACTATGTGATAAACCCTGATACTGACGACCTGGAAAACATTAATATATATGCACAAAGATTAAACAGTAATGGCATAATTATGTGGAGCAATAATGACGTAGTGGTTTGTAATGCTCCCGGAAACCAAGGCAATTTGGAAATTGAGGAGAATGCTGCTGTGCCTGATGGAAGTGGCGGCGCTATTTTTGTATTTGATGATGGAAGAAATGATGTGCCCGACATAGACGGCGATCCTACCAATTTCGATATATATGCCCAAAAATTGAATAGCAGTGGCGTTGCACAATGGAGCACTAATGGAGTACCCTTTACTATTGCTAACGATAATCAATACCTGGAATCAGTGGAGAGAGATGGTGCCGGAGGGATAGTAGCAGTCTGGTTTAATGGAAATGATGATCATGAGTATACCCAGAGAATCAATAGTGCCGGGACAATAAACTGGACGCTAAATGGTATAATGCTTAATTCTGTAGAGTCTTACTATGCAAGGATAATTGCAGACGGTTCGGGCAACTATATGTATTCCTTTTTAAATTTTGCATTGTCCGGTATTACTTTAGGTGCTCAAAAATTAAATGGCGCCGGTGCTTTGCAATGGGGAGCTAATGGCATAGTTGTATGCAATAATCCGGTGGCATTAGAAGACTTCAGTTCTCCCACAATGGTTTTAAGCGACAATGGAGCGGCTATTATAAGTTGGGCGGATAAAAGAAACTTTAATACAACATCGAATGACATCTTTGCATCTAAAGTACTTTCCATCGGAGTATTGGCTGGTACCGGGGGCTCGGGTTACATATCAATTGCAGATGGAAACTGGAACAATCCTGCAATATGGAGTGGGGGGGCGGTACCTCCTGCCACAGCCCAGGTTACAGTAAAACACAATGTTACAGTAACACAAAATGCAACCTGCGACTCTTTAAGTGTAGAACTGCCTGGTAATATTATTGTAAAAACAGGGATCAATTTAATTGTTACACATTAAATAGGGAGAATTTTTTTTGTAAAACGAAAAGGTTTGCATGAAATAGCCTGCGCTATTCCATATTTAAAATAATTATTTTATCTTGATGTTCTTCTGCAAAACAATAATATATGGGCAAAAAAGATAAACGATTCGATGATTATATTGCAAAATCGGCAGATTTTGCAAAGCCTATACTAAATCACATCAGGCAACTTGTTCACTCCACATGTCCGGAAGTAGAAGAAAACATTAAATGGAGCTTCCCTAATTTTGATTATAAAGGGCCATTCTGCAGCATGGCTGCATTTAAAGAGCATTGTTCATTCGGCTTTTGGAAAGCTGCTATAATGAAAGATGCTGAAAAGCTTAAAACAAACCAGGCGACTTCAATGGGGCATCTCGGTAAGATAAAAAGCCTTGCTGATCTTCCTCCCGATAAAATTTTGATCGCTTATATTAAAGAAGCAATTACCCTAAACGATCAAGGCATAAAACTTCCACCGCGTAAAAAGGATACAGAAAAAAAAGAATTACTAATACCCGATTATTTTATAAACTCATTAAAAAAAAATAAAGATGCGTATAAAATATTTGAAGGTTTTAGCCCCTCCCATAAAAAAGAATATGTTGAATGGATAACACAGGCAAAAACAGAAGAAACAAGAAATAAACGCATGGCAAAAGCACTCGAACAGATATCAGAGAGCAAAGGTTTAAACTGGAAATATCAGCGTGTGAAAGATGTAACTGATAAAAAATAGGGATTGTATAAAAACCTTGCGCCCTATAGAAATATTAATTTTCAATACGTGGTTAAAATGTTTGCGGGCAATGTGTCAAACAAATCAGGTCTGCTCTAAAAACTTATAAATCCCCAATTCCAGCCCTCTAAGTTCAGCAAGTCCTCTTAACCTTCCTATTGCAGAGTACCCCGGATAACTTTTCTTATTAAGGTCATCTAACATTTGATGCCCGTGATCCGGTCGCATCGGAATGGAAATATTTCTTTTCTTCATCAATACAATAATTTCTTTTACCACCAGGTACATATCAACGTCACCGGTTAAGTGGTCAGCCTCATAAAAATTCCCTTCATCATCACGTTTTGTACTTCGCAGATGTATGAAATGTATATGATCCCCCAATCGTTTTATAATCCCTGTTAAATCATTATCAGGCCTAACACCAAAAGCTCCTGTACAAAAACATAATCCATTTGCCGGAGATGGTGCAGCATCAATTAATTCTTTAACATCTTTTTCAGTGCTAACAATTCTTGGTAAGCCTAAAATAGCATAAGGAGGATCATCAGGATGGATGGCCATTTTTAAGCCTGCTTCCCCTGCAACAGGAATTATCTGCTGTAGAAAATAAAAAAGATGTTCCTTTAATTTTTTTGTATCAATATTTTCATATGTTTTTAATTCTGCCAGAATTTGTTCTCCTGTAAAATGTTTTCCGCTTCCGGGTAACCCCAATAGGCTATTTCTGTAAAGAACTTCTTTTTCTTCAGCACTCATATTTTCGAAACGTATTCGTGCTTTTTCAATTTCCTGTTGTGTATAATCACTTTCCGCACCGGGACGTTTTAATATAAAAAGGTCGAAGGCTATGAATGCAGATTTTTCGAAACGAAGTGCTTTACTTTTATCAGGCATTTCAAAATCAACATCAGTACGTACCCAGTCCAATATTGGCATAAAATTATAAGTAACCACCTGTAAACCGCACCGGGCAACATTCCGCAGGCTTTCTTTATAATGTTCAATATACAATTTGTAACTGCCCGTTTGCGTTTTAATATCCTCATGTACAGGCAAACTTTCAATCACAGCCCATGTCATTCCAGCACCTTCAACCAGCGATTTTCTTTTATTAATTTCTTCCACACTCCAAATCTTACCAACAGGAATATGGTGTAATGCAGTAACAACTCCTGTACATCCTGACTGCCTTATATCCCATAAACTTACCGGATCATTCGGCCCGAACCATCGCATGGTTTGTCCCATCATCATAATTGCTGAATTTTTTATTTTTATATGACGTTGCAATTATACATTTTATCAATATTGAACATAAGAAATTCTTGTTTCATGCCAATAGAAATGAAATGCTGCATGTAAAATAGAGCAACTAAAGATGGGCAAAAATACTCAAATATACCAGGTAACACCACCTGCGGGATAATTAGAAAATACTGTAGAGAAGTTGAATTTAAAAAAAAGTTAGATTTGTTTTCTTTGTTACCTGATGCATATGTTGATGTGTATTCCCCATATTCAGCATGAAGATTTGATCATAAATAACTCAAGCGTGAAGCAGGTACATAAGCGTGCAAATAAAATTGATCTTTCTATTGTAATATGAAAAGAATAAGCATTTTATTTTATTTCCTCATTTATGCATTTAATGCTTTAGCAGATGATGGCTACAGGCTTTGGTTGCCTTATAACAAAATTGATGACAGGAATGTTCTGCAACAATACCGTGATGCGATTAATTATATAGATTTTTATGGTTCCTCTTCAACATTAGCTGCAGCAAAAAAAGAACTACAAAACGGGCTTGAGGGATTATTGGATAAAAAAATTTTCTTCGATACAACCATTCATAACAATTCAGTAATTGCAGGCGTAGTAACAAGTTCTTCCATTTTTAATCTTTCATCAAATGCTTATACAAAAAATTTGGGCAAAGAAGGATTCATTATTATCACTCAAAAAAGAGAGCAGAAAAATGTTATCCTTATTACTGCTAATTCAGATGTTGGAATTCTCTATGGTGTATTTCATTTTCTTCGCCTTTTACAAACACATCAAAGCATTGAGAAACTCAATATTATAAGTGTTCCAAAAATTCAAAACCGCATTTTAAATCACTGGGATAACTTAAACCGGACTGTAGAAAGAGGTTATGCAGGTATTTCAATATGGAACTGGCACCAGCTCCCGGGTTATATTGATCAACGCTACATTGATTATGCCAGGGCTAATGCCTCCATAGGAATTAATGGAACCGTGCTGACTAACGTTAATGCAAATGCATTGTTTCTTACAAAAGATTATTTAATTAAATCAGCTGCATTGGCAAATGTATTCCGTGCTTATGGAATAAAAGTTTATCTAACTGCAAAGTTTAGCGCACCAATTGAAATTGGCGGACTAAAAACTGCTGATCCTTTAAATGAAGATGTACAAGAGTGGTGGAAGCAAAAAGTTGATGAGATATTCCAATACATTCCTGACTTCGGCGGCTTCCTGGTAAAAGCAAATTCAGAAGGGCAGCCCGGCCCGCAAACCTATGGCAGAAGCCATGCAGATGGCGCAAATATGCTGGCAGATGCCTTAGCTCCGCACCATGGAATTGTAATGTGGCGAGCATTTGTGTATGATGTAAGAGTACAAAAAAGCGCAGAAAATTTTGATTCATCCGATAATGATCCAAACTCACAAACCATTGCATCTTCCGACCGCTTTAAACAGGCATATAATGAATTCAAAGCTTTTGAGGGGAAATTCAAAAAAAATGTTTTGGTGCAGGTTAAAAACGGTCCCATAGATTTTCAACCACGGGAACCTTTTTCTCCGTTGTTTGGAGCAATGCCGCAAACAAAATTGATGCTTGAGTTTCAATTAACCCAGGAATATCTCGGGCAGGGAACACACCTGGTTTACGAAGCACCTTTATTTAAAGAAGTGCTGAATGCTGACACTTATGAAAATGGCAAAGGTTCAACAATTGCAAAAATTATTGATGGCTCTGTTGATAATTATTCCATAACATGTATTGCAGGTGTTGCCAATATTGGTAATGAAAGAAACTGGACAAACCATCCATTCGGGCAAGCCAACTGGTATGCTTTTGGAAGGCTGGCATGGGATCATGATTTAACAGCGGAACAAATTGGAGAGGAGTGGATCAAACAAACTTTCTCTAATAACAGGCGGGTTGTAAATACCATAAAAAAAATAATGCTTTCATCAAGAGAAGCTGTAGTAAATTATATGACACCATTGGGTCTGCATCACATAATGGCAACCGGTCATCATTACGGACCTGGGCCATGGATAGATAATTTAGGTAGGGCTGATTGGAATCCGGTTTATTATCATCATGCAGATTCCTTCGGTATTGGCTTTAACAGAACTGCAATAGGAAGTAATGCACTGGCTCAATACAAGGCAGAAGTGAGTGATCAGTGGAAGGATTCAAATGCAATTGACGAAAAATATTTACTATGGTTTCATCATGTAAGCTGGAGCCATAAAATGAAATCAGGAAGAAATTTGTGGGAAGAACTTTGTTTTAAATATCAGCTCGGTGTTGATTCAGTAAGATGGATGCAAGACCAATGGAATAGTTTGAAAAATTTTATTGATGAAGAATATTTTTATTCGGTAAAAATGTTCTTAGGTATACAGGAGAAGGATGCAGAATGGTGGCGCAATGCATGCCTTTTATATTTTCAAACATTTTCAAAAATGCCATTACCCAACGGGTATGAAAAACCAGATCACACTTTGGAATATTATAAGAGTTTAAAATTTCTATATGCTCCGGGAAATGGAGGTAATATGTAGTTAATAATGTAAAGACAAAGAATATCTTCCCGTATGTTACAGAGGTACAGGGATGAGTACTAAATTGGTTAGAAGATGCAAATAAAAAATATTAAATGAGAACAAATCAAACCAGAGTTGCGATAATTACAGGTGGGGGATCGGGAATTGGATTTGCAATTGCACAAACATTTGTTGAGAATAGTATCCGCACTGTTATTGTTGGAAGAAATAAGCAAAAATTAGAAGAGGCAAAAAGCAAATTAGGAGAGTTATGCGATTTTTTTTCTTGTGACCTAACAGATCTGGATGAAATACCAAAGCTGGTTCAAAATATAATTTACAAATATGGCCACATTGATATCCTGGTGAACAACGCAGGCATCAATATGAAGAAAGACTTTACTGAAGTAACTAACGAAGATTTTCAAAAAATTTTACTGACAAATCTTACAGCGGTATTTGCATTATCGAGAGAAGTAGTAAAATGTATGCTGGAAAAACAAAAGGGAAGTATTATCAACATTAGCTCCATGGCTTCACAATATGGTATACCCAAAGTAATCGCATACACTGCTTCTAAATCAGCTATTGAAGGTATTACAAGGGCAATGGCAGTAGAACTTTCCCCTAAAGGAATTCGTGTGAATTGCATTGCCCCGGGATTTATAGCAACTGATATGAGTGCAAAAGCTTTGAATAATGATCCGGAAAGAAAAAATAAAGTGTTCAACAGAACGCCAATGGGGAAATTAGGAAATCCGGCTGACATTGGGGATGCTGCTTTGTTCCTGGCAACAGAGGCCTCAAAGTATATTACCGGTGTGGTTTT
>JBDSAQ010000147.1:0-2904 GCA_039922095.1 Ginsengibacter sp.
ATGAAGGTGTTATTAAAACAACATTTTATCGTGATGCTGATGGTGATGGATTTGGTAATGCTGCTTTAACAACACAGGCATGTTCTGCTCCCGCTGGTTATGTAAGTAATAATACAGATTGCAACGATGCCAATGCAGCCGTACATCCCGGCGCAACAGAAGTATGCAACGGTATTGATGATGATTGCGACGGTCAAATTGATGAAGGTGTTATTAAAACAACATTTTATCGTGATGCTGATGGTGATGGCTTTGGTAATGCTGCTTTAACAACACAGGCATGTTCTGTACCCGCAGGCTATGTAAGTAATAACACTGATTGTAATGATGCCAATGCAGCCGTACATCCCGGCGCAACAGAAGTAGTTAACGGGATAGATGATGATTGTGATAACCAGGTTGATGAAACCAGCACACTTGCTCCGGTTGTAACCATCACAAATCCTGTAAACAATACAAGCTTTGCAACGCTGGCGGATATTACTGTAAATGCTACGGCATTAGTTGCAGGTGGAACAATAAGTAAAGTTGAGTTTTTAAAGGGCTCATCTCATTTATATACATCTTACAATGCTCCATATAAATGTATCTGGCGAAATGTACCGGAGGGTGATTATACCATTACGGCTAAGGCTACTGATAACCTTGGGCGGGTAACCATCTCTGCTCCTGTTTCTATATCTGTAGTATCGGCAGTGTACAACCAGCCGCCAACAGTAAGTATTACAAGCCCTGCAAATGGTGCAGGCTTTATAGCCCCTGCAGATATTACTATAAATGCTATGGCTTCGGATGCGGATGGTACAATAAGTAAAGTTGAATTTTTAAAAGGAAACCTGTCTCATTTATATAACTCTTATGCTGCTCCGTATCACTGTATCTGGCGGAATGTACCGGCAGGCCAGTATATAATAAGGGCAAAGGCTACTGATAATTTTGGGGAAATAACTCTCTCTGCTCCTGTAACAATAACAGTGGCATCACCAGAGGCGCCACAAGCGAGGTCATCTTCTGTAAGTGACAAAATAGATATCAATAGCGCAATGAGTTTAAAGCTTGCACCTAATCCGGCAAATGATATTTTAAACATTTACACAACAGGATTGCAAAAGAATAAACAACTAACCATTTCAGTTATATCAGCCTCAGGAGTTGTTATGAAAACGATACAATCAACCAGCTTAACCCAGGCTGTAAAACTTAATATATCATCTTTATTAAGCGGAGTTTACACGATAAGGATAATGAGTGAAGACGGAGTTCTTTACAAACAATTTGTAAAACTGTAAGCACTTAGCATTAGTTAGCTGCTTTAGATTTCTAGGTGGTGCGTTATGGTAAACTAAATCACTCTCGTATTTTATTTACTGCTGTATAATACATCTAACACTTAGGATTTTTTGATGCCAAGTATGGATTTGAATCTATGAGAACTAATTATTATTAATCAAAAAAAATGAAAAAAATGAAAATTTTATTAAGAATTGGAACAGTGTTTTTTTCTATCTTATTTCTATATTCCTGCAATAATCGTAATACGAAAAAAGATAAGGAAAAGGATGCTAGTTGGATTAAGCAATATCAAACCAATTTAGTATTGGGACCAGATAGCGCTTCTGTACAAAAATTTATTGAAAGTGTAAAGCCTGAACGGGCCAAACTTGTACAGGAAATTGAGAAAGAATATCCGGGCATGTATAATAAATATATTGCCGAAGGCGAACGTCTTAAAAGTTTGAAAGCTAAGGACGAACTGAAAACCGCATTTGCAGAATTAAATAAAAAGTATGCAGAGTCGTTTAAAAAAGCATTTGATAAATCTGGTGTGGAAACTTCATTAAAACAAAAAACCAATAACTGGATTACTGCTAATATTAAAGAGAATGAAGATTGGGATATAACAATCAGCGACCTTGGAAATTTTACCATAGCCGCTTATGTTAGAAGTAACAATAAGCAAGCATCTCAAAATGTTCCACATATCAGAATGCATAGACAAAATGAAGGTGGTGGCGGCGGTGGTGAACCATTGGGACATAGACAAGACGCATTGGGCGATCCTGATCCCTCAGATTCCATTTTTACCTTGAATTGCCCTTTTAATGTTCAGACTATGGTTGCAGGATGCTTTGCATTTGGAGGTGATCTTTCCAGTGTAGGTAATTGTGATGTAGGCGTCACCTTTGATGCATTCATAATGGGAGGATGCGCAGATAAGGCATCGTTAGGAACAAACCTAAATTTACCAGCCAAATTTTCGAATGTAACATCAACATTTAACTGCAATGTTGATTTAAATGCTTCTGCCGGAGCTTTAGGCGGAGGAGCCTATAGTGAAGCTTCCGTAGGTATTAAAATTGATGAAGGTGGCATAATTAAAGTAAATCGTGAGGAGTTTAAAATTTCAGCTATAGCTCCTCTCATATTTGGAGTAGAGGCTAGTTTGTCATTAAGAAATAGAAACTTCACTGCTTCTTACAACAAAGGCAGTTTTGCGGTTATTCCCACTCCATCCATATGGGTACAAGCAAGCGGAGGTGCAGGGGTATTAGCATTTTCACATGCTATGAGTATGGTGTCCAGGATCAATTCTTTAAATATTAATTTACATTAGCATAGCAAGCAGAAGTACCAGTTGCACAAAACAAAAATAGGCGAGGGGTATTAATGCGATGAACACCACATTTGTATCTTCTATATTGATGCAATTTGATATAAGAAAAATTAAAAAGCATTGACTATTCATTTTACATCTTACCCCTTACATTAAAGTTTTCCATTCACATACATCAGCAGCTCATCATGAATTTTTCCGTTGGTAGCTACAATATGAGGTTGGTAAGGTGAATAATGATCGCCATTAAAATCTGTTACTTTACCACCTGCTTCCTCAACTATTAAAAA
>JBDSAQ010000148.1:0-3490 GCA_039922095.1 Ginsengibacter sp.
TGATATTGAAAAAAGCCTGGAAGATTCTCACAATAAAATGGCTGCCATAGCTCCTGCTCTAATTGAATTGTTGAACGATGATTTACCCCAGATGGATAATCAGGTAAATGGCTCTGGCACAATACAGCAAAAAACCTTTCCCCAACGCAGAGATCCGGCTTTTAATATAGAGTTTGATGGTGTGATTTTGGGTGAAGGGGTTTTGGAAATGATGCCTGATGGGTACGGGTTTTTACGCAGCAGTGATTATAATTATTTATCTTCTCCTGATGATATTTATGTTTCTCCTTCACAAATAAAATTGTTTGGATTAAAAACCGGAGATACAGTTTATGGTTCTGTTCGTCCGCCAAAAGAAGGGGAAAAATATTTTGCGCTTTTAAAAGTTGAAACCATAAACGGAAAAGGCCCTGAAGAAGTCCGTGACCGTGTTCCTTTTGATTATTTAACGCCATTGTTTCCTTTTGAAAAGTTGAACTTATGCACTGCGCCAAATAATCTTTCAACAAGAATAATGGATTTGTTTACGCCTATTGGTAAGGGTCAACGTGGACTAATAGTTGCCCAGCCCAAAACAGGTAAAACAATGTTGCTAAAAGAAATTGCCAATGCAATAGCCGCTAATCATCCTGAATGTTATTTGATGATTGTTTTGGTTGATGAAAGGCCGGAAGAGGTTACTGATATGGAGCGAAGTGTAAAGGCAGAAGTAATTGCTTCTACATTTGATGAGCCTGCTGAAAAGCATGTGAAAGTGAGCACTATGGCTTTACAAAAAGCTAAACGTTTGGTTGAGTGCGGGCATGATGTAGTGATTTTATTAGACAGCATAACCCGTTTGGCCAGGGCGCATAATACTGTTGCTCCTGCAAGTGGTAAAGTGCTGAGTGGTGGCGTGGAAGCGAATGCAATGCAAAAGCCAAAACAATTTTTTGGCGCTGCCAGAAAGATAGAATTTGGCGGATCACTTACTATTATTGCAACAGCTTTGGTAGATACGGGAAGTAAAATGGATGAAGTTATTTTTGAAGAGTTTAAGGGTACAGGTAATATGGAATTGCAGCTTGACAGGAGATTATCTAATCGCAGAATATTTCCTGCAATTGATATTGTGGCTTCTTCTACACGACGTGATGATCTTTTACTGGACAAAGATGTTTTGCAGCGTATGTGGGTTCTGCGCAATTACATGGCTGATATGAATCCTGAAGAAGCACTTAATACATTAATGAAAAATATGAAAGGGACTAAAGACAATATGGAGTTCCTTATTTCTATGAACAGTTAAAGACTTATTTATTATTTTGAACCACTGTTATAAACGGTGGTTTTTTTATTACTAAAATTTTCTGCTGTTGTATAAATGGCCATCGAAAAAATTACGATAGAACAATTTTTATCTTTATCAAAGCAACATCCTGTTTTTGATGTGCGAAGCCCTTCAGAATTTTTACATGCACACATTCCTTCCGCATATAACTTACCCCTTTTTAATGATGAAGAAAGAAAGATAATTGGAACAACTTATAAGCAACAAAGCAGGCAACAGGCTATTAAACTTGGTCTTGATTACTTTGGCGTAAAGATGAGAAATATGGTAGAAGAAGCGGAATCGTTGATTGTTGATCACTGTTCGTCGGCCAAAAATATGCTTCCTACGAACACCGAGCAACGAACAACAAACAACGTTCTGATACACTGCTGGCGGGGAGGAATGCGGAGTGCAGCGCTGGCATGGCTTTTAGATCTATACGGCTATAAAGTTTATACATTAGCCGGAGGTTATAAAGGCTTTCGAAACTGGGTTTTGAAACAATTTTCCAAACACTATTCTTTTAAAATATTAGGAGGATATACCGGCTCTGGCAAAACAATTTTGTTAGAAGAATTGCAACATTCCGGCATGCAGATTATAAATCTTGAAGCCCTGGCAAAACATAAGGGATCGGCATTTGGTGCAATCGGCGAAAGACCCCAGCCTTCACAGGAGATGTTCGAAAACTTATTAGCTGTGGAGTTAGGTAAAAATGCAGCCTGTTTCGGAGAAGGTTTAGAAAGAGCCTACTCCTGGCTTGAGGATGAAAGTCAGCGAATCGGCAAACTATATATTCCAAAAAAAATTTGGGAACAAATGCGGAAAAGTCCTGTTTATTTTATTGACATTCCTTTCGAGCAAAGGCTTGATTATATTATTGAAACTTACGGCAAGCTTGAGAAAGAAGATCTTATTAACGCAATCATCAGAATTCAAAAAAAATTAGGAGGGCTGGAAGCAAAAAATGCCATTAACTATTTACTGGAAGACAATATCGAAAGCTGCTTTTCTATCTTGCTAAAATACTACGATAAATGCTACAGTAAAGCGCTGTATAACAGAATCAATCCTGAAAATCTTTTAAATAAAATTCCTGCTCCATCAGTTAGTAAAAAAAATATATCACTGCTATTATCAGATACAGAAAATAAGAATAATACTTTGTCATCATCAGGACACATATCTGCAAATTGATTTCATGTAGAGAGATTACCCGCTGCAAGCCTAAATGATTTGATACTACCTTTAGTAAATGTCAGAAGAAGTTAAATTGACCCGATACTCACATGGCGCAGGTTGTGGCTGTAAAATAGCTCCCAAATTTTTGGATGAAATTTTGAAAAGCAATCTTGCCTTGCCGGATAATAAAAATCTTTTGGTGGGTAACAGCAGTAAAGATGATGCGGCAGTGTATGATCTTGAAAATGGTATGGCATTGATATCTACTACAGATTTTTTTATGCCTGTTGTTGATGATCCTTATGAGTTTGGAAGAATAGCAAGCGCCAATGCAATAAGCGATGTGTATGCAATGGGAGGCAGGCCGATCGTGGCTATTGCGATACTTGGATGGCCCATAAATGTTTTGTCACCTGCTATTGCAAAAAAAGTAATTGAAGGAAGCCGGAGCATTTGTAAAGAAGCAGGTATTTCATTAGCTGGTGGACACAGCATTGATTCACCTGAACCCATTTTTGGTTTAGCTGTCAGCGGCCTGGTTGCCATAGAAAATATTAAACAAAATAATTTAGCCAAAAAAGGAGATCTTATTTTTTTAACCAAACCATTGGGCGTAGGGATTTTAACCACGGCAGAAAAAAAAGGAATTTTAAAAGATGAACATAAAGGCATTGCAGCTAAACAAATGATGCAATTAAATAAGGCCGGAAAAATATTGGGAGGCATTAAAGGAGTAAATGCAATGACCGATGTTACAGGTTTCGGGTTACTTGGCCATTTGGTTGAAATGGCTGAAGGCAGTGGCTTAAGCGCTGTTATTGATTTTGAAAATATTCCATTAATAGTTGAAGATCTTAGGTATTACATTCATGAAAATTGTGTGCCTGGGGGCACCAATAGAAACTGGGGCAGCTATGGCGATAAAATTGGAAACATCAGTGATTATCAAAAAACAATTTTGGCCGACCCACAAACGAGCGGCGGATTATTAATTGC
>JBDSAQ010000149.1:0-7335 GCA_039922095.1 Ginsengibacter sp.
AACGAATAAGGTGCAAAAATGATACTCAAATCCAGCAAAATCAACACTTATCAACATATGTTGATTAATAATTTTCCTGTGAAACCTTTGTCTGTATTAGATTACAGACTTTTCTTGCAGACACTAATTACTCAATAATAGCTATGTGTTTTTTCTATGTTGGCTATGTGTCTATTGGGTAAGATCTATGCTCGCATAATACATTAGCGGTTTATTTACCCGTACTTACTGTTTCACTGTTTTGTTGCTTCATCACAATTAATTTCAATTCTTCCATTTGTTTTGCAAGGTCTTGTTGTTGAAGCTTTAAAACCTCATTTTCTTTTTGCAAAACTATTGTTCTGTCTAACTTTTGTTTAAAGGCATCAATCTCTGTCTGCTGTTCTTTTACAGCATTAATAAGTAATGGTAATAATGAATTATAACTTACAGAATAGGTTCCATCATCATTTGTGTAAACTGCTTCCGGTAATACTTTTTTTACTTCTTGCGCAAGCACACCAATTTCTCTTTGCGGATTATTTGACTTCGATTTAAACCGGTAACTGTAGCCATTTAATTGCATTATTTTTTGCAGGCTGCCCTGCAATGGAACAATATCCTGCTTCAGCCTTTCATCAGAAGATACACTGCCGCCGGTGCCATTAAAGCTGAAAGTTTTGCCATCACTTTTAATTACGAATACTGCACCATTATCGCCTGCGCCTGATGATGCGTAAAAACTTACATTACCATTTGCAACATCATTCCATATACGTGTATCACCACCATTAATAATGGTAAAAGCATCACCCACACCACCATCCAATGTAAGCTTAGAAGCAGGAGCCGTTGTACCGATTCCCACCTTGCTATCGGTTAACGTCATCACATCTACAAAGCTCGGGCCCCCAGCCACGGTTTGAAATGTCATAGCAGTGCCCGTATACAATGGCGATGGCGAAACTTTTATCCGCCCTGCAGGTCCCGAAGCAAAAGAATTTTCATTATTCCTGAATTCAATTGCAGCATACGTGGGAGCACCATAGTTTGAATTGCCCTCAATAATTAATTGCGAAGTATTGCTGTTGGTATTCGCAGTATTTAAATGCAATAAACTTTCAGGGACTGATGCACCTATACCCACCTTACCATTTAACCGCAATATTTTATTATCAAACTCACCATAAATCAAGGCCTCATCAGCATTTGCGCCATTATTTGCAATGAATAGCTTGTTGGAGCCTGTCTCATTATAGCCAGCCTGGTAACCAATAAAAACATTGCTGCTGCCATCTGTATTTTGGTTTCCGGATCCATAACCCACAGCAGTGTTAGCACTTCCGTTAATATTATTTGCAAGAGCAATCCCCCCAATTGCTACGTTTTCAAATCCTGAATTATTACCAGTTAATGAAGCACTGCCGATTCCGGTATTGGAGTATCCATCAGTATTTGCAGAAAGAGCGTCAGCACCAATACCAGTATTACCGCCGCTATTATTGTTTTTTAAAGCAGAAGCTCCTATAGCAGTATTGCCAATGCCGGTATTATTAGCATATAATGCCTGGTAGCCATTTGCAGTGTTTAGTGTGCCTGTAGTATTTGTAAATAATGCCTTTGAGCCAACAGCAGTATTTTGATTTCCATCTGTATTATTATACAAAGCAGAATCACCCACAGCTACGAGATTAGATGCAGTTTGAGTGCTAAACAACGCTTCAGTTCCCACAGCAACATTAGAAAAACCCGAAACGTTATTAAAAAGCGATGAAAAGCCACTGGCAGTGTTATTACTTCCCTCATTATTGTTTCTGAGTACATCCATGCCAGTTGCTGTATTCCCCGACCCTAGACTATTTGAAAAAAGTGCATTTCCCCCGGTTGCCACATTAAATCCTCCCCCAGAATTACTATAAAGTGCATTATATCCGTTAGCAGTATTAACGTTACCCAGTGTATTACTGAATAATGCCTTTGAGCCAACAGCAGTATTACTTTGCCCTCCATTATTATTAAGCAAAGCGGAATCGCCAACAGCTACGAGGTTAGATGTATTTATATTATTGAGCAATGCATGTGCGCCTAAAGCAACATTAGAATAACCCGTTTCATTAAGGTTAAGTGAAAGGCGGCCGAGAGCGGTATTATTATTTCCGGTGCTGTTAGTTCCCAGTGCCCCCAATCCTATTGCTGTATTTCCAATACCTGAAGTATTTGAATACAATGCCGCATTACCCGCAGCTACATTCGAATTTCCGCTTATGTTAGTATATAGCGCATTAAGCCCAATAGCAGTATTCGCATTACCGCTGGTATTGCTGCGTAATGCTGATGAACCCACAGCAGTATTTAAAAGCCCGCTGCTGTTTAAAAGTAAAGATTCACTGCCCCACGAAGTATTAGTACTGCTAAGCATACCGGCACGGATATTATTTTGCTTAAAGATTAAATCTTTATTATCAGTAGTACCGATAAAATTTTTAGCAGTATCAGTACCTGCATTGCCTTTGGTGCTCCAGTCATTGGAAGCTGTAGCATTGCCTTTCATAAACACCCATCCGGTTGAAGTGCGGTAAGCAAAAGCAGCAGAGTCGGTGTTGTATATAAGCAGCCCCGCAGCAGGTGAAGTTATACTACTCATTTGTGTGTTGGATAGCCTCGGAACCAGTATGCCTTTATTAGTGGCTGTTACATCCAATATAGCAGATGCATTAGGAGTAAGAGTGCCGATACCAATTGCGTTTTGTGCCATCAGCATCTGCGTAATAAATGCCAGGCAAATAATAATTGAGGCAGCCTTCCCAGGCTGATTAATAGAAATAATAAAATTAAAGGGCATAGATAATTATTTTACTGATGAAAAAATGTGGATTCAAAGATGCCCACCCAGTTCCATACTAAGGTATGAGCTTGTTTGGAAATAACTTGATCAAAAAATAACCGGGCTGTGCTTTGGATGAAACAATCTCCCTCCAGATCAACCTTATCATTATTTATCGTCAAAAAATTTTGGGTCCATAAATTTTGCAGGGCGACCTTCCTTTTTGCAGGCTGTGCGGTTGCAGTTATCACAAGGCTGGTAAACAAAAAGACCAATTTACTTATACGGATATTCATTTTCAACAACCGTAAATTTTTAGGTACTAAATTAAAATTCATGATTATCAGGTTAAAATCTTTATAAACAAGTGAATGTAAGATCAAAAAAAATTACAGGGCAAGCTATAACCCTGCTGTGTGATATTTCCACTGCATGCAGATCAAAATTCACCCGCAGGGGTGAGGCAAATTAATATCCCCAGTAATGATCCCCGTAACTTTATACGGTAGCCTTTTGTATGAAAGTTTCAAATTTCCCCGCAATATTATTACCAAAGAAATACTGTAATTGATGAAATACAATATTCGTATTTGTCCGAAGTAGAATTTTTTGTATGATTAATTACCACCTCACCTTTATTCATCGCAGCGCCAATGTGACTGCTAAACATATTATAGCATTTAATTTTCTTAAACTTTTCTAAGAAAGCTTTGCTGAACAGTTTGTCATAATTATCCAAAAATTGTTTATCACTGTTTATTATTCTTTTCTTCCCCTTCTCAAAATAAACAATAAGCGGATACTGGCACTTTTCGGCTAACCAGTTCTTATCATTATCAATAAAAGATGCTTTAATTTTTTCGGCAAATGCTTCTACTTCTTGTGTAGTACCAAATAATTCAAAATACCGCTGCGTGGGCGAGCCGCCAACCATAGTGCTAAGCTGTAGCCTTAAGGAAGATCGCTTATTGCCATTGTCTGTATATACACCCTCATAAATATCTTTTTTTGTAACCTTATTAAAACTGTATTGAAACATAAATTTCCCCACTGCTTCATTTTTATTATCAACCACATCCAGGGAATAAGTACAATTCTTTTCAGAGCCGGTAAATACAAATACTTTTTTTTCATCATTAATAAAACGGTAGTTCCCTATAAGATTTCCATCAGCTGATTTATAAACGGATAGCTGAATTTCTTTATCGCCTAACCAGCCATTATAATCTGCCCAAAATGAAGGGTCAGGAAGACAGTTCTGGGCATCTGTTGCAAAAAAGTATAACATCAAACCTGCAGATAGCAACAACTTCTTTATCATTGTTTTATTTTTAGTAAAAGTAAGGGTCTGCAGCCAGGCTGAAGCTCACCTCATGGGGTGATCTGCGATTTTGATCCTCTATTAAATTTCACCTGCTCGGGTGATATCATTAATGCTTTAATTTATTAATCTTGCAACATCTAAAACCAACAGCGATATCATTCCATAAATCAAACTACAATAAAAATGAAAAGGAAAATTTATATTTTACTATCAATCGTTTTTGTTTTTATTCTCCAACAAGCTACAGCACAGGTAACTATCAATGTAAAAAGTGAAGCAGCTTATACTGCCTTTTACGCAATCTCTTATACAAACAGCGGAGTGAGAACCAATTTGACAGAAACAACTATTTATGCAAATGGCAATCAGCAAGTATCTATCCCTGCCGGGGCTACTGATATTAGTATTAAAACAAGGTTTAAATCATTGTTTTCAGATTATGACCTCACTACGGTAGCTGCTGGTCGCCAGGGAGGCACATTTACGTTTAAGGGACTTTTAGGTAATACCAGTTTTAGTTGGGTACCTATTGACGGGGATGCATCAGTTGCGAGCCAGGATTTTACTAATATTGATCTCATCTATCCAAATGGGGATGCAGAGTTACACCGTGCAGCAAGGGAATCTAATGGCTCAACTATGCAAATGCTTATAGACAAAGGAACTACAAGGATCAATACAAAAAATACCAGGGGTTTTACACCGCTGCATGAATGTGTTCAAAAAGGCTTTCCCGCCGGCATAGATATTTTATTGAAAGCGGGGGCGGATGTAAATATCCAGAACGCCATGGGAGATAACGCTTTTGTAATGGCGCTTGGCCTGGGCAAAAAAGACCTTGCTCAAAAATTTGTTGATAACGGTTACCCGGTTGGCGCCGATACAAAAGCCCTGGAGGCTGCGGTAAAAAAGAGAAATGAGGAGATGGTAAAATTTATGTTGGATAATGGGGCAGATGCCAATACAGCCATTACCCTCGCTATGCAGCAAAACAATATTCCTTTAGTTGAAATGATAATGAATAGCTATACGCCCAATGTAACTATTGACTTGTATAAAAAAGCAGTGGATGCCCGGCGCTTTGATCTGGCAAAACGAGTGATCGAAAGCAATGTTGATGTGAACCAGGCAATGGATTATGCTATTTTAAAAAATGTTCCCGAACTGGTACAAGCTGCATTGGAAAAAGGAGGTAATTCTCAAAAAGCTTTAAAATTTGCCATCGCTAACCGCAAACCGGATATTGCAGCTTCCGCGATTACAGCATTTAGCGCCGATGTTAATCTTGTGCTTGAAGATGCCATCAAATCTAACCAGGCCGACGTGATTACCCTGCTTTTGGAAAATAATGCTGACCCAAATGCAGGGCTTACATATTCTATTAATAATAACAAAACTAATTTAATACCATTGATGATTGAAAAGGGAGCAAAAATCTCTCCTCAGCAAATTTCAAAAGTGGCTGCCAGCGGCGATAATGCCTTGCTGCCAAAATTAATTGAAGCCGGCGGTGATAAAGACGCAGCTCTTGCAGGCGCTCTCTCCGCAGGGAAATATGCAACAGCAGAGATGTTGATACAGGCCGGCGCCGCACCCGGTAATGTTGTAAAAATTGCCGTTGACAATAAACAAAAGGGCTTGCTTGTTGCCGCACTAGATGCAGGGGCTGATGCCAACCCAGGCCTGGCTTCAGCTATTAACGCAGGCTTAATGGATTATGCTGAATTGCTTTTTAAAGCCGGTGCTAAAACCAACGATTTAAATCTCGTAAATGCAGTTATCACCAAAAAGAATCTTCCTGTATTAAAATTAATGCTCGAAAATCAAACCAATCCTGATCTTGGTATGAACACTGCAATTGCTGCGGGTTATGCAGAAGCAGTTCAGCTTATGCTCGACAACAAAGCCAACCCAAAAGGTGTTGGCTTTTTAGCAACAGCAGTAAAAAGTAATAATCTTCCCATCACGGAAATGTTAGTAAAAGCTGGCGCTGATGCCAAATCTCCGGAGTTAATCTCCGGTGCAGTAAAAAATAAAAACTTGCCAATGGTGGATATATTGGTTAAAGCCGGGGCCGACCCTAAAAATGGACTTGCAGAAGCAATAAGACAAAATGATGTTGCTACTACAAAATATTTAATTACTGCGGGGGCTGATGGCAAAAGCCGCGAAATGCTGAATTTCTCCGTAGCAAAAAATAATGCAGATCTTACCAATATATTTATAGAGGCGGGAGCCCCATTTGATCAGGCTGCAGAGCTTGCTGTAACAGGCAATGCTGGTAGTGTATTAGGGCTGCTCATTTCAAAAGGAGCAGAAGTAAAAAATCCCCGTTTGCTCACATTAGCAATAAAAAATAATAATCCTCAAATTGTAGCACAGCTTATTAATGCTGGTTGCGATATGAGTTATAAAGATGAACAGGGGAATAATTACCTTCATCTTGCTGCAATGGCAGAAGCGGATGCCGTAGTAGTTTCATTGGCCAGGGCGGGCGTTAAAGTAAATGATTTAAATAATGCCAAAGATGCGCCTATACACATAGCAGTGATCCAGGGAAGGAGTGAAGTAAAACTATTGGAGCAATTTCTTGCGGCCGGCGCAGATCCTAACCTGTTAAACGCTGCCGGCAAAAAACCGCTTGATATTACAAAAGGAACAAGAATAAAAAGCAGGTTGAAAGAAGCAGGTGGAACTACAACAAATAATTAATCAATCATCAATAATTTTTTATGAAAAAAATTCATCAGTTCATAAGCATACTTTTTTGCCTGGCAGTTTTCCCATCCATTATTTTTTCGCAGGATTCAAGACCCCCTTTAAAAAAAACCCCTCCTGGTGGAAAAATTGATATACCAAAACCTGGTTATTCAAAAGCCCCGCCACCTGCAGGACAATCATCTACCGGAGCCGTGCCCGGGTATGATAAAGTTCCTTTGCTACCCGGAGGTCAATCATCAACCGGTGCTGTGCCCGGATATAATAAAGTACCTCCACCACCCGGAGGTCAATCCTCAACCGGTGCTGTACCAGGTTATTCAAAAGCTCCACCACCAGCGGGAGGACAATCTTCAGCCGGAGCCGTGCCTGCATATGATAAAGTTCCACCACTTCCGGGGCAATCATCTTCCGGACTTACGCCTGGGTATGAGAAAATACCAGTGCCACTATCAGGATATGGACAAGCCCAGGGAGTAGTGCCACCCAC
>JBDSAQ010000150.1:0-4459 GCA_039922095.1 Ginsengibacter sp.
CGCAACTGCATATTTTTGCACTGTTCCCTTTGGTTAATTCTTTCAGGTGCCCGGTTATCTTAAACTTTTCTGCGGCTCCAAGAACAAGGTCAACACCAGGTATTAAAGCAATTTTCTCAGGGCTTAGCTGGGCATAACAGCCGGTTATCACTACCATTGAATTTGGTGATCTTTTTTGTATCCTTCTTACCAGTTGCCTGCATTCCTTATCAGCATTATCAGTAACGGAGCAGGAGTTAATAACATATACATCAGCTTCCTCATCAAATTCTTTTTTTACAAAACCATCCTCTATAAGCAATCTTGAAATAGCTGATGTTTCAGAATAATTAAGTTTACATCCCAATGTATGTAATGCTACCGTTTTTGCTGATTGCATAAGTTGGCAAAAATAGCAATTTTACAATGTAACATTCCCGGTGTACTGCCTAATGGCCTCGACAGGCATTATCAAAAAAATAGGAAATTGATAGATTTACTTAAAATAAACAGGTGCAGCAATAAGTATAAACACTGATTTTTAGAAATAATATATTAGTTAAACTACGACCTGTGCAGTAAAAACCATACCCTGGAAATAAAGTACTAACGCTCTGGCACAGGCATAGTATCAGGAGTATCTTTGTTCCAGAAGTTGATTGGTGTTCAACAAACATTAATCACAAATTATCCAAACATCCACTGAAAGAACCGTTTCCCAATCCAGGAAAAACCAAATAATCCGATATCAGTCAACTTCATTTTTCTCCAATACCTTTAAACAACCTATCCAATTGAAAAAGCCATAGAAAATATGGATCCAATATCTTATTAAAAAGACGATAAACCAAAGAATGAAAATTAATTTTTGAGAAGGTAAAACTTCTAAACTCCTGCACTTGTGCAAGAGTTTTTCTGTAGTGTATATCTATAAAACCGTTTTTCTCACTCAGTGCTGATATTGAATATTGGTGTGTTCATTTAAATATTATTGAACACTAAAAATTTAAATTGTAGAATCAGTTCCCCCTTTTATACAGATTGTAATGGTCATGTTTTTCCATTTGGGTACATCATGTTTTGTATCCGATTTTCCATCAATTTATCGTCTTCAAATTTATTTATATAAAATACTTCAAAATAAGCTTTAATAATTGCAGTAAGAGGAGTAGCTAACAGTATGCCCATAAACCCAAAAGCAGCACCCATCGCCAGCACCACAAACAATATTGAAACCGGGTGTATTTTCATAGTGTTAGACCGAACCTTTGGCATTATAAAATCAGCCATAATTTCATCAGATGCAAGATAAAAAACAGTTACCCAGGTTGCAGTATAACCATTGATGGATAATGCTACTAATATGGGAGGCAAGGCTTTTATAAAAAACCCAATCCTTGGTATAAACTCTGTAAAAAAAGCAAGAGCTCCCCATACAAATGCCCCTGGAACATCCATAATATTCAAAAAAACAGTTACAAGTGTTGCATTGATAAAACCTCCTATTAAATTAGACTTCATCCATCCCCGTACCATTACAGAAATTCTTGAAAATGCAATAGTAGCTTTATCGCGTTGTGAAGGTGGAAACATTAAAAGATATAATTCAAACAAAGGACGTGGATTTGTTATCATATAGGCCACCATACTTATAAATACAATTACAATTAATACCTGTGTTAAAAGCGAGAGAGAGAAATTACCTACCTGCATTAAAGTACTCGGTATAGATGGAAACCAATCTGAAACAGTAGCGGGATTAATTTTTATTTGCTTTTGAAGTTCAGGGTATTCTGTGAACCACGAGCTCATTTTTTCTGAAGCCTGTATTGCATAAGCGGGCAAATTGGTTATCAGCAAGGATATTTGCTTATTGATTTTTGGGCCTACAAGTAAAGCTATAGCCGCAAATGACATAAATATTATAGCAAACACTATTGCTGCGGCCCATCCTCTTTTTATCTTCATCTTTTCCAGTTTCACCACCGGGCCATTTATTGCCAGCGATAAAACTATTGCAAAAAGTAAAAGTAAGATTACACTTACCATTTTATAAAACAGCCATAACAAAACCACTATCGCTGCCGCTAAAAAAATGGCTTTTGCAAGTTGCTTATATAAGTTATTCATTTTAAGATTTTCCAAAATAAAAGATTTAGTTTTTGATTCAGCAACTCCTTCAATGGGAGATTACAATGGCTATAGGGTATAAAGTTATTCATTTATAAAAGAGATAATCAAGGCAAACCTAAAATGTGAGGGAGCAAGTAAAATTATATTTGAAATCTACCGCTTTATAAAATTTTCTGTACACCAGGTTAGATATAAAACATCGGCAAAAAAGATTACTGAATAAACTTTACCTTTAAGAATATAAAATGGTAGCGTGCAGTATTTTAAAGCCAGGCATAAAAATAAAAAAAAATCGTTTAGATTACTGTTGCCATTATTAGCCGGTTTAATCAGCATCTCCTGCTGTTTTACAGCCAAAGCACAAAGTTGTCCGCCAAATATTGATTTTGAGACCGGAACTTTTAACGGGTGGACTTGTTACACCGGCTACACCGCAGCAGTTGGCGATCAAAATGTAATTTCACTTACTCCTTCGGGCGGGCCGGTTTTCAACAAACATACAATGTACACCTCAAATACAGGGGAACTCGATCCTTTCGGAAGGTTTCCGGTGAGTTGCCCTAATGGCAGCGGTCATTCAATTAAGCTGGGAAGCACAACTGCCGGCGGAGAAGCTGAAGGAATATCTTATCAATTTACTATTCCTGCAAACGAAAATTCTTATTCAATTCTTTACAATTATGCCGTAGTGTTTCAATCTCCCAACCACAGAATAAACGAACAGCCACGAATGGAAATTGAGGTTACTAATATTACTGATAACACAATTATAAGCTGTGCATCTTTTAGTTTTATAGCAGTTGGTTCATCTTTGCCTGGGTTCGAGGTCTCAACTTATACTGATAGTACCACCGTATTGTACAAAAACTGGTCAGCAGTTTCCGTTGACTTGTCAGGGAATGCAGGTAAAACTATCAGAATGTTTTTTAAAACAGCCGACTGCACTTTTAGAAGACACTTCGGATATGCCTATATTGATGTAAACTCTGAATGCAGTGGCGATTTTGTGGGTGCAACTTATTGCCCTGATGATAGTGTAATAAATATAAGAGCTCCTTTCGGCTACCAAAGCTATACATGGTATGATAGTGCTTTAAATAATATCCTGGGCACACAGCAAACTCTTAGCTTACCACCATTTGGCGTTCCGGGCCGCACCGTAGCGGTAAAGTTAGAGCCTTATGATGGCTATGGCTGTCCTCAAACTTTATTTGCACGTTTAAAAGATTCCCTCGTTATCTCAGCAAATGCAGGAAGAGACACACTATCCTGTAACCTTACACCGGTTCCAATCGGCACTTTCCCCAAAGGCGGGTTAGTATATACATGGTCCCCCACTGCCGGATTAAGTAATCCGGATATTGCAAATCCACTTGCCGCACCCGGTAAAACAACTACTTACATTGTAACAACAAATAACAGTGGCGGAGGTTGCCGTACAAAAGATACTGTAGTGGTAAGAGCCTCAGTAATTGATACTTCGTTACAATTATTCGGCAAACCTGCTTTTTGTTTTGGACATGGAGATAGTGCAATTTTAAAGGTGCAAACAACGGAAAATATTCAATGGTTTAAGGATGATATTGCGCTTAGCGGCGTACGGCAAACCACATACAGGGTTGTATCAGGGGGTACTTATTATGCCTTGCTTAGTAACGCCGCCGGTTGCCGTATAAGTACCCCAAAACAAACTATAGTAATTGAAAAGGAAAAGCCTGGAATTAGCTACCCCACTGAATATGCTATTATAAACTTACCACTTCCTTTGGAAGCAAGGCAAATTGGTGACAGTGTTTTATGGAAACCGGCAACCAGTTTAAATTCTCCTGCTACATTTACGCCTACTTTCCTGGGGGTGTTTGAACAACTATATACTATTGAGATAAGAACCAATGCCGGGTGCTTAACTGTAGATACTCAATTAGTAAAAACAGTTAAAGGTGTTGAGATATATATACCTTCTGCCTTTACTCCAAATAAGGATGGTATAAACGATTTTTTTAGGCCTATACTAAGAGGAGTTAAAGAGGTCCGTTACTTTAGAGTGTTTAGCCGGTGGGGGCAATTATTGTTTGAAAGTGAAAATGAGACGTCTGGCTGGGATGGTACTTATAAAGGAATACCCCAGGACAGCCAGGCCATAGTATGGATGTTACAATGTATAGGTATAGATGGCCGCGGCTATGCACGAAAAGGGACAAGCGTTTTATTACGATAAATAAACTTTTGGATTTTTTGTATAATAATTGCAGGGGTTAAATACTCCCTTCATTTTGCATAAAAGGATAACGGTAATCAGTTGGGGGAGTAAATGTTTCTTTAATAGTTCTTGCACTAAGCCAGCGAT
>JBDSAQ010000151.1:0-4066 GCA_039922095.1 Ginsengibacter sp.
AATCCTAATAACATGCTCAATTTTATAATGCGTGCAAAATTAAGCCGTATTTGTGTAAACAATCGTCAACTATTTAAAAGGTCTGCAGGTTTATACTTTAACTTTGCAAAAAATTTTCAGATGAAAAAATTATTGGCTATAATTTTTCTTGTTGCTGTAATATATGGTACCTGGTGGCTTTTTTTTAAAGACAAGAACCGTGTAAACACTAAAGAAGAACCAATAAAAGTAGCAGGTCACTCCTCAGCATTTAATACCGGTATAGATGCAGCTTTGAACAGTTATTTTGATATGAAAACTGCATTTGTAAATGCGGATACCTTAAAAATAAAAGAGCACAGCAAAGCATTTATAGCATTAATTGATGGTATTAAAATGAATGAAATGAACAATGATACCTCGGCTATTTATCAATCAGCAACTATGCAGATCAGCGATATTAAAGCAAATGCAATTGCTATGCTTGCTGAAACTGATATTACAGAAATGCGGCAGGATTTCAGGATGGTGTCTGAAAATTTATATCCCTTTCTTAAAACAATAAAATATGAGGGCCCAACACTTTACTGGCAGAATTGCCCTATGGCTTTTGGCGAAAATAAAGAGGCTAACTGGCTAAGTAATACCAAAGAAATTATTAATCCTTATATGGGAGTTAATCATCCTGAGTATAAAAGTGCAATGCTGCATTGCGGGGAAGTTAAAGACACCATTAAATAGTTGCCTGGTCAATTGTTTTTATGTATAAAAGCAATAGTACCGTTCTTTTCAGTATCAGAAGTTATTCTTAGTTCGTAGCGCTTATCACCATCTGTAACCACCATCAGCGCTGTATTTGGAGGAATGGTGCCTAAATTTTCAGCATACATCGTAAGCTCATTAACTGTATTGGAATTATTTAAATTTAATGCCAATGTAATTGGTTTATCAGAAAGCCTTTTGTGTGACACCAGCAACGAGCCATTGTAAAAAACTGATACAGAGTCTCCATCTATTTCTCCATTATCATATAACTGAACATAAAAGGTATCTTCTTTTATTTCTATTGTTTTCAATAAAGATTTAGATCTTTTTTCAAAACCTGCCAGGGGCGCAATCACACGGTTTTCATTTTTTACCTGGGGCGTAATAATTGGAATATTACTGCTTATTTCTTTATCACTTTTACCAGCTTTATTTTTTATTGCAGGATCAACCACAGCAGGGTTTTTTTTATTTTTTACCGGGGAAGTTGTTTTTTCAGTTAAGGCAAGAGGTGGTTGATACGATCTGTTTAAATCCCTGTGAGGTGTATTTTTTTTATTATAGACTGTAGAAGGTTTTGGTGTGCTAATGAGAGGCATATTCTTCATCAGCCTCCTGGTTAATACTGTACTTCCAAAGCCGCATCCTGCAGATTGATCCGGTGCAGGCATCCAGCTTCCTTCCAGGGTTTCCACATCGTCGGTATCTTTTACATACCTTAATTTATGTGTTTGAAAACAATTTCTAAAATCGGGGGGGGTATTGTACTTTGTTCTTTCAAATTCTGTAACAACTATTTCTTTAGTTGCTTTGTTAAGTACGCCCTTTAATTTACAAATAGTGTAATAGCGTTTTGCGCCTCCCATAAAATAGGTATAAGAATAACCTGTTACTGAAGAGCCATGGCATTCAAGTTCCAGAACATAATCAATTTTCTCACGATTAAAACCTACCAAACCGGAGCTGTTATCAGTAAAGCCCCCTTTCCATTGGCCGTTAAATTTTTGAGCGTTTAAGGTTATTTGAATAAATAAAAATGAGAGTAGGGTATAAAATAACTTCATAGTACAAAAATGGGTTACAAATTTTTTGAAAAACAAAATTATGAGTAAAAAAAAGGTATTCGTTTTTTTACATTCTTTCTTTACCTAATACTTCGTTAAATTTGCTCTCCAAAAATTAGAACGATTTTGTTCTTTTGAATTTGTCTCCAACAATAAGGCATGATAAATATTAGTTTTCCGGATAATGCTGTAAGGCAGTATGAGCAAGGGGTTTCAGCCATTGAAATTGCAAAAACTATAAGTGAAGGGTTAGCCCGTAAAGTTTTAGCTGCAGAAGTTAACGGAGAAGTGTGGGATGTTACAAGGCCGATAAAAAATGATGCTCAGATTAAATTTTTAACCTGGGATGATCTAAAGGCGAAATCAACTTTTTGGCATTCATCAGCTCACCTTATGGCCGAAGCAATTGAAGAAATGTTCCCTGGTGTAAAGTTTTGGGTAGGCCCCCCGCTGGAAAAAGGATTTTATTATGATATTGATCCCGGAGAAAATGTTATAGCGGAGGAAGATTTAAAAAAGCTGGAAGTAAAAATGGCAGAGCTTGCCAAACAAAATAAAATTTTTATAAGAAAAGAAATTTCAAAAAGTGATGCTATCAAATATTTTGAAGATAAAGGAGATGAATACAAGCTTGACCTGTTAAGCGGCTTAAATGATGGTGATATTACTTTTTATACCCAGGGAAATTTTACTGATCTATGCCGTGGTCCGCATATCCCTTCCACAGGTTTTGTTAAGGGTATTAAGCTTACTTCTATTGCCGGCGCTTACTGGAAGGGTGATGAAAAAAATAAAATGCTTACCCGCATTTATGGAGTAACCTTTCCTACGCAAAAAGAATTAGATGAATATTTACTGTTGCTGGAAGAAGCTAAGAAAAGGGATCATAGAAAATTAGGAAAAGAATTAGAGCTTTTTACTTTCTCAGAAAAAGTGGGTATGGGTTTGCCTTTATGGTTGCCAAAAGGCGCCATGCTAAGAGAACGCCTGCAACAATTTTTACAGAAGGCGCAAACTGAATCCGGCTATCTTCCTGTTATTACTCCACACATCGGTCATAAGGATTTATATGTAACAAGCGGTCATTATGAAAAGTATGGCAAGGATAGTTTTCAGCCCATTAAAACTCCGCAGGAAGGAGAGGAGTTTTTTTTAAAACCTATGAATTGTCCGCATCATTGCGAAATTTATAAGGCATCGCCACGCAGCTATAAAGACCTGCCCTTGCGGCTTGCAGAGTTTGGGACTGTTTATCGCTACGAGCAGCATGGAGAACTGCACGGGCTTACAAGAGTTCGTGGATTTACACAGGACGATGCCCATTTGTTTTGCATGCCCTTACAGGTAAAAGAGGAGTTTAAAAAAGTGATTGATCTTGTTTTATATGTTTTTAAATCATTAGACTTTACCGATTATACAGCACAAATTTCTTTAAGAGATAAACAGGATAGAAGCAAATATATTGGCTCGGATGAAAATTGGGAATTAGCTGAAAATGCTATAATAGAAGCTGCGGATGAAAAAGGATTAACCACGGTTATTGAATATGGAGGGGCTGCATTTTACGGACCTAAACTTGATTTTATGGTAAGAGACGCAATTGGCCGTAAATGGCAGCTGGGTACAATACAGGTTGATTATAACTTGCCAGAAAGATTTGATTTAACTTACACTGGAGAAGATAATGCAAAGCACAGACCTGTCATGATTCACAGGGCCCCTTTTGGCAGCATGGAAAGATTTATTGCGTTGCTAACCGAGCATTGTGCAGGCAAATTTCCTTTATGGCTTGCGCCTGTGCAGGTAAAGATTTTACCAATAAGCGATAAGTTTATTCACTATGCAGAAATTGTTTTAAATAAATTGAAAAATGCAGATATTCGTGCAGAGATTGATGATAGAAGCGAAAAGATTGGCAAGAAAATAAGGGATACGGAACTGGCAAAGGTTCCATTGATGTTAGTGATAGGAGAGAAAGAAGTAAATGAAGAAAAAATATCAGTCAGGCGACAGGGAAAGGGAGACATGGGAACTAAAACATTTGATGAGTTTATTCAAATGATTACCGAAGAAGTGCAAAACAAAAAAGCAATTGAATAAGATGATATGACTACAGCACAGTCTTTAAAATACTGGTATAGCAATTACAGGTTTAATATTTCAATCATAAAATTATTTATAAACATCTAATTTATTCTTAACTAAAATCAATTAATGGCATTTCCACCAAGAGCACCAAGAGGGGCGTTTAACCCTCG
>JBDSAQ010000152.1:0-6689 GCA_039922095.1 Ginsengibacter sp.
GTTTTCATTTTTATCATCATATATCTGTACTGTTTTACCCCTGCCCGAAACGCTTACCGAATCAATATCGTCACCACCAATAACCCTGATCTTGATTCCCTTATTTACTTCTCCTTCTATTCTGTAAATGTCTTTGCCTGATAAACCATGCAACCTGATTTCATCAGTTTCGGTTTTTATAAATTTTCTTGAATAGTAAGGCTGATCACGGGGCTGGCCATCTTTTAAATCATAGATATTTACTTCGGTTTCATTATCATTTAACCGGCTCACTTTAAAATATTCCCTGCCTCTTGAACCAACTATATCAACGTCTTTTGCAATAAATAAATAGTATTTTGTTGCATATTCCACAAGATGTTCCCTGCGTGATTTTAGTTTAGCAATTATCTCATTACCTGATATAGCAAAAATTTCGGGTGACAATTGATGTATTGATGTTTCTATAACATTATCGGTTAGCTCCTGTTGTAATTCTTTAGCAAGGCTTTGCCATTCATTTAAGGTTACCTTGTTAGTAAAATACCGGTCAATGTTTCTTCTCTCATAACTAAACCCTTCCGGATAAGGAATATCATAATCGAAGTTTTGCAGGTATTTTGCCCCGGCGGCGGATATTGCAGTTTTCAGCAAAAACCCATCAAATTTTGCATAAGCCTGGTCACGGTCTACAGGGATTGGCTTATAAACTGTGCGGTTATTTTTTTCAACCGGTGCCCACTTCCACTGATCTTCATGCCTGTCCCAATCTCCAAGAAACATATCAAACAACCTTGCTTTTACAAAAGAAGATTGATCTGGTTCCCGGCTATTATCTTCAGAAATATTTTCACGTACCTTTTCTGAGTTAAGGAATTCACTAAAGTTGCCGAGGTTAGCTGCATTGCTCCAGTCTCCATCCGGCCGTTCTTCTAATAAATAAAGCCTGTTACCATATTCATGGTTAAAGGTATCCAGCGCCGGCTGTTCAGGTATAAAAACATACTTTGGATTAGTGTGATAAATTTTAGCTGCATCTGCCATCAAAGGCACTGTGAGCGCTGCATACGGGTGAGACATGGATATCTTGTCATCAACAATATTCTCAATAAAAGTGTTATGAAATATTTCCGGTATTACTATTCTCAGCTTTTTATTTACAGATCGCATAACATATTCTTTTCCTTCTTTGCTTTTTAAATGCAATGATTTGCTTTGATGTCCGCCACCTTCTTTATAGGGCGTTAAACCACCATAAGCGGTATCAAGCATAAGTACGGGGAATGAGACAGGGGTTGTCCATTCCCGGCGGTAATTATTTCCCCATAAGGACTGGTAAGCAGAAGACCTGTTATATTCAGCGCCGGCAGCCTTAATAACCGATTGCTGTGCTGATGTGCAAATAGTATATAGAGTAAGCAATAATGAGAGGAAAAACTTATTAGGATTATTCATTGAGGAAGCTTTGTATAAAAATAAATAATAAAAACTTAAGACAAATATTTAGGGATAAAGAATGGTGTAAATGATTGTAAAATAGCTTAAGAAAGTAATCGAAATTATAAGCCCTGCAATACTATTCTTATCAGCCATGATGTTTGTTTTATCCTTTTATAAGAACCAATAATACAATTACCAATCTTTCTAAATTTTGAATCCCGCAATATTTTATTTAGACAAATCATTCTCTAATATTCACTCATACGGCATGTAGAGATATGTTATAAACCATACTCAACTTCGAATAATATGGATTAATATTTTACAATATTTAATCCAAACCAAAATTCAATTTAAACTAATTAACTACCTGTTAACTACAAATTCAGTAGCTAATATTAATGCTTCAGTAATTACTATTAATCATTCGGTAAATGGCGGTAGTAATTGAACAGCAATTATATAAAATTGTATGTCTCCGGTTAATAAACCGATCTATTGTTTATTCATTTAAAAAATGACTTATGATGAAATTAATTTGTATACTTATTTCCAATCTTTTTATTTGTTTGGCCTTTAGCCAAAAAACAGAAATAACAGGGGTAGTATCAGACAGCTCAGGTAATGCTGTTGCAAATGTGTCAATAAAGGAAAGAGCAACAAAAAATGGGACTACCACTGATAAAAACGGGTTTTTTAAATTAAGTACAACGCCCGGTGCGCCACTGGAAGTTTCTATGGTTGGCTACCGCCAGGTTGTAGTTTCTGCAGCACCAAATTTGTCTGTTACTTTAAACCCGGTTAGTACTTCGCTTACTGAAGTTATTGTTTCTGCTATGGGTATCAGGCGTGAGAAAAAAGCATTTGGATATGCTGTTTCTACAGTTAATGCCAAGGATATTGAGCAAAGGTCTGAAGGAGATCTTGGCAGAATATTAACTGGCAAAGCACCTGGCTTAAATATTTTGAACACAAGCGGTTTGTCTGGCAGCGGAACCCAAATTGTTATTCGCGGGATAAGCACCATTACAGGAGGAGATGTATCTCCTTTATTTATTATTGATGGTGTACCTTTTGATGCCGGAACTAATACCTTAACCAATAGCGGTACTGGTTTTTATTTTGGTAATCAAACGTCAAGCAGGTTTCTTGATATTGATCCTAATAATATTGAAAGTGTAAATATTTTAAAAGGGCTGAGCGCCACTACTCTTTATGGTGAGTTTGGCAGAAATGGAGTTATTCTAATTACCACAAAAAATGGGTCAGGACGAAAAATAAATAAGAAAGCTGAAGTAACACTTACCCAATCTTTCTTTACCAACAAGGTATCTAATCTCCCTGACTATACTGATAAGTATGGAGGGGGTTTTAATTTAGCTCCTTCCCCGGCATTTAGTAATTGGGGAGCTGAATTTAAAAATACACCAGATTCATTTGCACATCCTTATGACAGGGCAGCTGTAACCGGCGCATTACCACAGTATAAAGGAGCAAAATATGCATACAAGCCATATAACAGTGTCGAAGATTTTTTCAGAACTGGCTTAGTTCAAAATACATCTGTAAATGTAAACGGAGGTGGCCAGAATGCAAGTTACAATGCCAGTTATTCATATCTGAGTGATGAAGGGTTTACTCCAGGCAATAACTTACTAAAAAATAATTTCGGGTTAGGGGGTAATGCTGCCTTAAGCAACAAATTATCTCTTTCAGGTAATTTTAATTATATAACTACTGATTTTAATACTCCTTCAATTGGAAGCAGTGGTGGCAGCAGTACTGATGCCGGTGTTTCTATTTTTGGTGATTTAATTTATACCCCCCGGAGTATTGATCTGATGGGTTGGGATTATCAAAATCCTGCTGATGGATCAAGTGTTTATTACCGTGCTAATAATGGTATTCAAAACCCCCGGTGGACTGCTGAAAATGCTAAGTCCCATCAGCAGGTTAAGCGTTTTTTTGGCAGCACTCAAATGAAATATGAATTTTTCAAGGGTTTCACTGCTACATATAGAATCGGTTTGGATAATTATGCTGAGCGGCAGGCATTAACCGTTAACAGAGGTGGAGTAAGCGGGGGGCCTAAATTTATTAGTGGCTTATACAGAACAACAGATGCAACCAATACTATTACTGATCATACATTTCTGCTGAGCTACAACAAATCTATTTCAGCTAATTGGAATATATCAGCAGACGGGGGTGTTAATTATCGGCATGATAAATATTTGCAGGAGGGAGGGTTAAGCACTGGCCAGTTAGTATTTGGTTTATTCGACCACAGCAATTTTATCAATCATGATGTATTAGCTGAAGATGGTGTTGCTGATCTCGATTATGTTTCTGAAAGAAAAAGCCTGGGTGTTTTTGCCCAGAGTACAGTTGGGTATAAAGATTTTCTTTATTTAAATATAGGCGGCAGAAACAGTTGGTCTTCCACATTGGAAAAGAATAATCGTTCACTTTTCTATCCAAATTTAAGTTTATCATTTATTCCAACTTCAGTAATTCAATCTCTGAAGGGTAGCTCAGTATTAAGTTATCTGAAACTACGGGCCAGTTATGCAACAAGCGCACGCTTCCCATCTCCTTACGGCACACGAACAGGTTTATCCGTGGGTACTAATGCATTTGTTACATTAACCGGTAATGCTGTAAACGTTAATAAAATCCCCAATACTTTAGCTAACCCTGATCTTAAACCTGAATTAATAAAAGAATATGAGGCGGGGGTAGAGGGCCGGTTTTTAAATAACCGGATTACCCTTGATCTTACAGGATATTTTAGAACTTCAACAGACCAGATATTATTCAGGCAGTTAGATCCATCTTCAGGTTATGATTTTGTTACTGTGAATGCCGGTTCAGTTGATAATAAAGGAATTGAACTTGCATTAGGATATAATGTAGTTAGGGGTAAAGCGTGGAGGTGGCAACTGGACGGCAATTTTACACTGAACAGAAATAAGGTTCATGATATGCCGGATTATATTAAGCAAATAACCCTGAATGGTTTTAGTAACCTGGGCCTTTATGCTTTAAATAATCAACCCCTTGGAGTTATTCAAGGCTCCACGATGCAGCGGGATACAAAATCAGGATTGCCTGTAGTAAATGAGAGAGGTTTACTAATTGCAACTACGGATATAAGTATTATTGGTGATCCGAACCCTGATTACAAATTGACTGGGATTAGTACCCTGTCTTATAAATCATTGTCATTTAGAATGCAATGGGATTTTACAAAAGGTGGAGATATATATTCAACCACTGTAAGAGCACTTCTGGCACGGGGAGTTACCAAAGACCTTGATTTTGACAGATCACTTCCTATAATTATTCCTAATACTGTAAAACAGGATGGTACACCAAACGACATCCAGAATAGCGCTACAAATATCTATTTTGAAAGTTTAGGATTTGGACCAAATGAAGTGAGCGTTTATGATGCTACCGTGGTTCGTTTGCGGGAAGTGTCTTTATCATATGCTATACCCGCAGGTGTATTGAAAAAAACTCCATTTGGTGCTGCTTCTATAAATCTGTCAGGAAATAATTTATGGTACCATGCTCCCAATTTTCCCAAGTATACAAATTTTGACCCTGAAACCACAAGCCTTGCAGGCGGCGCCGTAGCTGGTTTTGAAAGGTTAACAGGCCCGTCATCACGTAGGCTGGGTGTTAGCTTAAGAGTAACTTTTTAATAATCTATAATAATTTTATATGAGAAAAATAATTTTTTTATTAGTAACGGTACTAACATTTTTTAGCTGTGATAAGCAATTCGGAAAGTTGTTGGAAGATCCAAGTTTACCCAGCCCGTCTTCTGCTGATGTTGATCTGTATTTAAATAATGCACAAATAGGTTTTGCAAATTTCTTTAGCCGCTATGATGCAGTTGGAAATATTAATGGCGCATCTGATTTTGGGGCGCAAATAACCCGTATGGAGTCTGCGGCAACAGGGTCCACTTATCAGGAAGTTTATTCCGGGGAAAATTTTGATGATCTATGGAGAAACGGGTATGAGGAGACTATAAAAAATCTTAATGCCATGTTTCCTCTGGCTGTGCAGCAAAAAAAATACACACATGCAGGCATAGGAAAAATATTAAAAGCGTATACCCTTATTACTTTAGTTGATTTCTTTGGTGATGTACCTTATAAGGAAGCAAATTTAGGAAGTGAGAATACTAATCCCGCAGCAGATAAAGGGAAAGATGTTTATGATTCAGCAATTAACCTTTTAACCTCTGCTATTGCTGATATGCAAAAAGCTTCATCAGCCGTTCCTGCCAACGATATTTTTTATGGTGGCTCTAAAGCAAAATGGACGACACTTGCAAAAACGCTACAATTAAAAGCCTATATACAAACAAGGCTGACGGATGCAAATGCAAAAACCAAAATCCAGGCATTATTAACTGAAAATAACCTGGTAGATGCTGCGGATGGATCAGAAGATTTTCAGTTTCAGTATTCAACTAAAGACCAGGCGCCAGATAGCCGGCATCCAAAATTTATAAATAATTATGGTACGGGCCAGGGAGCATCAGATTATATCGGAACTCATATTATGTGGATGATGAATGGCGGTGAAAAAGGGATTGCAGATCCCCGGATACGCTATTATTTTTACCGGCAAACAACAGATATTCAGGCTGCGGTACCAAGCCCTGCAAACTTTCAATTTACAATACCATGTTTTTTTAGGGCCCGGCCTTCACACTATCCCGCTTCTATGCCTTATTGCCTGGCAGATCCCGGTTACATAGGAAGGGATCATTTAAATAAGGAAGGAATTCCACCGGATAACCAATTGCGTACTACGTTTGGAGTATATCCTTCCGGCGGTAAATTTGATAATGACGATAACACTGCTGCAGGGCCACTTGATGGGGCCAAGGGCGCTGGTATATTACCAATGTGGATTGCCTCATTTACAGAATTTGTAAAGGCTGAAGCTGTATTAACTTTAGCAACAACAGGTGATGCACGTGCGTCATTAAAATCCGCAATAGAAAAATCATTTTCAAAAGTATTTGCATTTCCCGCTAAAGTGGGTGTTTCTGTACCAACAGCAAGAGTTCCATCGGCCACTTCACAAACCAATTATATTAATAATGTATTAGCCAGTTATGATGCTGCAACTACGACAGGCGATAAGCTTAATGTAATTATGAAAGAATGGTATTTAGCTTCATGGGGTAATGGTGTTGAGCCTTATAATTTTTATCGCAGAACTGGTAAGCCAGACAATTTACA
>JBDSAQ010000153.1:0-4699 GCA_039922095.1 Ginsengibacter sp.
GGCATACCGGATAAGTGATGTACGCCCCTGCTCTGCTTCTGTTATCTTACCGGCATTAAGCGCTTTTACAACCTCCTCATCCTGCCAGTTGCATTTAAAAAAAACCAGGTAAACCTCGTTTTTATAATGAGTGAGTTTACCAGTCTGCTCAAGTTTATCACTAAGCTCATCTTTTGAATCGATAAGCTTTACATTATATTTTGCGGCAAAGGTCTTGCTTGCAGCGCTCATTTTATCTAAGGCTTCAGTTAATTTTTCGTTTGCCTTTTCCTGAAGTAAAATAATTGCCTGCATCTCATCAAAAGACTGCTCGGCTATCTCTTCCATATTTACTATTTTGGAGTAATCATCATTAAAAACATTATAGCAAAGCTTCATATAATCAATGCTGCTTTGCCGTAATGTATTATCGCCTTTATATATAGGAAGGTCTACCGTTTTAAAGCGGCTGCTGTTAATACTTTCAAGAGCCTGTTGCCTTAGTTTATCTACTTTGCGTGCCGAGCGCCCATGACCAGCGGCACTCATATAGATCATGTATTTTTTGTTCATTTCTGTTTGCGCATTGCTTACGGCAGTGATATACTCACCCGGGTTAGATAGGTCCTGCGCAAAAGAAGTTTCAGCAGTTATTGCCAAAATAAATAATAAAAAGAATAGAATTTGCTTCATAGTTGTTTTTGTTGAAAATATAAATGTTATAATAGTTTTAGTTATTTTATTAGCAACAACATAGTATCATAAGCTATTTGCAGGTAAGGATCATCGCTTAAAAATTTTGTCCACTGATCATTCATTGCTTTAAGACGGACATTTACCTCCAGTTGTTTTTTTTCAAATGAATTGTTTTGTACAGTATAGGATGCCTTTTCCCTTTCTATTGAAGCAGTATAAATGATTTTCTGCGCAACTTCATTATTCTCTTTTATTGCATCAGATAATTTTAGACTTACATCTTTCTTTTGATTGTGTGTCTTTTCAAAGTCAATATAGCTTTTTAGCCACTGAAAATAAAACGAAGCATCTGTTTTGGTTTTTACCAATGCTTTTATCTTGCTAAGGTCAGCAACCGGGTAAGGAGTAAAATATTTATTCGCTTCTATAGGTGCTGAAATAAGCACATTAGGATTATCCCCTTCACGTTGTGGATTTGCTTCCAGTATATCAGGTAATACAATATCAGGTTGTACACCGTGCGCCTGTGCTGTGGTGCCATTTACTTTGTATAATTGTGAAACTGTAACCTTAAGATAACTATCCGTTTTTATAGCACTAATATCTTTTTTGAGGTCCACAGTGGTATCCATGGGCATTACAATCTGGGCAGTAGCTTTGCCATAAGTGGGTGTACCAATAATTACTGCACGATGATAATCCTGCAGAGTACCTGCCACCATTTCAGAAGCAGAAGCGCTATAGCCATTAACCATCAGCATGAGTGGACCATCATAAATAGTACCCCGGTTAATATCTTTTAAGGTATAAATTTTTGCATTTTTTCCTTTATATTGGCCTACGGGCCCGGCATCTATAAAAATTCCTGACAATTCAATTGCCTCCTGCATAGATCCGCCGCCATTATACCGCAGATCAATTATCAGCCCTTCAATATTTTCTTTTTTGAGTTTCAATATCTCTTTGGCAACGTCATTTGCGCAACCTTTAATCCCTTCATCTTCATTTTCCCAATCCTCGTAAAATGCAGGTAAAGAAATAAAACCAACTGCCTTACTTCCCTTTAATACAAAACTTTTCACTTTATTTTGCTCAATATCATCTTCCATTTTTTCTTTAAACAATACCACAGACCGCTCGGAGCCATCCTGCTTTTTTATATTTAGAGTTGCTTTATCATGATTGCTCATCTCAAGCACATCCACAAGTTGTTTTAATCCTCCTGAGCTTACATCCATTGGCTGCTTATCTTCCCATTGAACAGATACTAACTCATCGCCTTTGTTTATTTGCCCGCTCTTAAATGCAGGACTTCCAGGTGCAATGCTTTCAATCTTAATTGCCCCGTTATCTTCTTCTTTAAAATTAAATCCAAATACCATTTGCTGCTGACCCAGCTGGCTCTCAAAATTTTCTTTCTCTGTTAAAGGAAAATATTCAGTATGCGGATCGTAACAAACTGCGATCGCTTTACAATATTCATTGCCCACTGCATCCTGAATGCCGCCTGAACCCTTCAACATAATATTAATTGGATGTTTAAAAGCTTTCTGTACTTTATACCGGGCAATGGGTTCAAGGCTGTCTGCAAGTTTCTTTTGCTGAGATGAATTAAAAGTAAAAATTCTATCATCTTCTAAAATTTCAGCCAGTACTGAAGATTTTAAAAGCTTGTATAATTTACTATGCATCGCTTTTTTATCAGCAGGATAAGAAGTGTCTTCTGTAATGGTTAGTGTTTCAGGCAAAGTAAAATTGAAAGGTGTTTTGCAGATATTACTGATCATTGAATCTGCGCTTATAATGCCGGCGGTAAAAGCTTTTGTAATTGCTGATAGAAATTGGGACTGCCTGTTTTTTACCTGGTCATCAAGGTCAAACTTAAATTTAGATAATTCTTTAATATCCTCCCCTGTAAAAAAGATTCTATCCTTATCTAATTGCTCTAACAACTGGTTAAATATATTTAAAGAAAACTCATCATTTAGTGGCTTTGGTTGAAAATGAAATTTTTCAGCCATCCTTGTAATTATATATGCATTCTTTACCGCAGAATTAAGCTCTTGTGCACTAACAAAAACATATGAAAATAAAATAAAGAAGAGGAGGGGTAAAAGCGTCTTCATAAAGTTGTTCTGGTAGTTTATAACTCATCGAATATATTTTAATTTAACCAGATTAGCTACAGTTGTGAGGAAGTTTGTGAATGTGCGGAATATATATTTATTAAGTACCGACTCGTGGCAGAGATTCTATTAATATCCGGCATTTATTTATTTACTTCAAAAAGTAAAATTTTATTACCGCATAAACCATTTTTGGTTATGCCTTGCACATGCACGGCATATTTACCCGGCACATCAGAGGTATAAAAATTAATTGTATGAGATTCTCCGGTAGCTATTTTAATATTCGGAGACCATAGTAAAACATTTCTAAAATCAGGCAAATGGCTCTGTTGCTGATTTTCGTTACTGTAAACGGGTGTATAGAACTCTCTTTCAAGTTGCAGGCCATCATAATCAATTATTGCCGCATGTGGCCCCGGGTCATAATCTGCCATATCGTGTTTGTAAGACACCCAGTTTAACACCCCATCAAACACTGAACTTCCGAGAAAATATTTTCTATTCAATACTTCAAGCTTATTTAATTTCAAGGGATCCAGAAGCATGAACTTATCGAGATCTAAAACGGGTACTCCATCCAGCAAAACCAGTGGATCTTTTTTAAAGAGTTGTTTTTCGGCAAGATTAAAAAGTTCAAAATGAAATCTGCCCTCCCTCTTTCTTACATCCGCCAAAATAACATATTCTCTTAATACTTCTTCTAAAGTTGTAAAACGGGTATAATTATCAAGTAAATATTTTGCATCAGGGGTTATATAAAAAGGTGTGCTATCAGCAACGGGTAAAAAAAATTGTCTTAATTTTTTTCCTGAATAAATATTTTGTACTTGCGTGCTGATACTTTGCTGAAGCAGGATATCAGAGGTATTTTGCTGTAATGTAAATGCAGGGAAAGGCGTACCAGAAGAACTGTTACTAAAAGGATTGGCTATATCTATCCTGTATATACTATCATCCGGAGTATTAGGTTGTAAAATTATTTCTGATGAACCATAAAAATTTTTTAATTCGAATTTTACGTTCCCGTTTTTATCGCTTACAGATGAACTGAATGCAGGTAAGAATCCCGGGATTGACAAGTAACTCTCTATATCACTTGCAGGTTTTCCGGTTTCAATATTGCTTACACTTCCATCTATGATTTGCCCGTTATATTCCGGTACATAGTCAAAAAAAGGTTTCGTATTTTTTAGAATATCATCCCATTTAAATCTTCTCCATCCATTTGTAAGTAGCAAATTATCCAGGGCTGTATTTGTTTCAAGGTCATCTTTTAAAAAATAATAATCAGGATCCTCAACAAATCCTTTCAGATCCGAAATAAGAAGTAAATAAGTATCAATGTTAGCTGTATTAAATGCCTGAAGTGAATCTAAGCGATACACCGTCATGGAAAGACTTGCTGAATCATTTTTTATTTCAGATATCCCAGGGGTAATATTAATGTTTACATTCTTTCTTGTTGAATACAGCCCCTGATTGGTATGTAATGTTATATCCAATTGTTTCAAAGGCTTTTTAAAATACAATCTTTCACATACAGGTTGTTTTTGAGTATTAAAAATAGTGATGTGAGATATACCATCTCCAAGGATTTCCTTGCCAAAAACAAAAACAGTTTTTCCATTTTGTAAAAAACTGCTGGCTGCTACTTTAACTTTTTCCCTCGTGTGAGCAAATACATATATTTCATGTTCTGACAAATTATTTGATAGAACCACTACTCTTATCTTATCAGCAGAATCAGATACACTCATGACATAGCCGGTGGAATAAGTTGCAGGCAGATCTTTTATTGCATCTTCTCCGGAAGCGGTTTGTATAAAAACCTTGTAACGGTGATTGCTTAAAGGCGTTAAGAAAAAAGAACCCATGCCGGCATGTGTTGGTTTAAA
>JBDSAQ010000154.1:0-12213 GCA_039922095.1 Ginsengibacter sp.
AGCTTCAACAGGAGGTAACACTGAGCTTACTAAAAATGCTGAAACTGTTAAGTACAACGGTGTAAGCATTGTTGGTAATTCTACGTTGCCTGCATCAATGCCTTATGATGCAAGTAAATTGTATGGAAAGAATATCTTAAACTTTTTACAGCTAATTATTACTAAAGAAGGAAAAGTAAATTTGAATTTTGAAGATGATCTTGTTAAAGGAACATGTATAGCAAATGAAGGAATTTTTACAAATGAGAGAGTAAAGGAAACTCTTCAACTGCAATAATTTTTATATAACAGGCCTGCATAATTATTATCCAACATGCAAAATATTTTAGATTTTTTTAGCCAGAACATACAACTGATCTACATTGTAATACTTTCCGTTTTTTTAGGCATAGAAGTTATTGGCAGAGTGCCAAGTGTATTGCATACTCCGCTTATGAGTGGCGCAAACGCTATCCATGGAGTAGTTATTATTGGAGCTATCATAGTTATGGGCAAAGCTGAAAGTGATAATTACCTGGCATTGATCCTGGGTTTTCTTGCGGTTATTTTAGGTACGTTAAATGTTGTAGGAGGCTTTGTGGTAACAGACAGGATGCTTGAAATGTTTAAAGGGAAGAGGAAAAACTCTAATACGAATCAATAGCACGAATATTTATGGAATCAAGCATACTCTCCATTTGTTATTTAATTGGCTCTGTCACTTTCATTCTTGGACTTAAAATGTTGTCCAATCCCACCACTGCAAGAAAGGGTAATTTAATTGCTGCAGGCGGAATGCTCCTCGCTATTTTAGCAACAATATTCTTATATGAAAATGAGGGAACAAAACTTGGAAATTATGGCTGGATATTCGGAGGACTTGTTATTGGAAGTATAATAGGAACATTAGCTGCTAAAAAAGTGAAGATGACATCCATGCCCGAAATGGTAAGCTTGTTTAATGGCACTGGCGGTGCTTGTGCAGCATTGATATCTATTGTAGAGTTTAATCACATCCTTAAGGCTAATCCTTCAGATTCAACTTTTTTTAGTGATGTAATACCTGGAGGACATTATATCACTATAATTGCAGGAGCTATTATTGGCAGTATTTCTTTTGCCGGCAGTGTGATAGCATGGGGAAAGTTAAGTGGAAAGATCAATGACTTTTCTTTTAATGGGCAGCATATTTTTAACCTTGTTATCCTGGCTCTAGTATTAGGCTCTGCAATATTTACCTATCAAACAAATATTGGTATTATAAACATTTCCTTTTTTATTACGGTTGCGCTGGCGCTTTTATATGGGGTATTTTTTGTTCTTCCAATAGGTGGTGCTGATATGCCTGTTGTAATCTCTTTACTAAATTCTTTTACCGGTGTGGCTGCGGCATGTGGCGGGTTTTTGTATAACAACCCCGTAATGCTTACAGGAGGAATTTTAGTTGGAGCCGCAGGAACACTTCTCACTATTTTAATGTGTAAGGCAATGAACAGGAGTTTGAAAAATGTGCTTATTGGTTCTTTCGGAAATAAAAATAATGTTGCAGGTACACAAAAAGTAGGAGGCAATTATAAAGAAATTTCTTTGAATGATGCTGCAACAATAATGAGTTATGCGAATAAGGTTTTCATTGTTCCGGGATATGGCCTGGCTGTAGCCCAGGCACAGCATACTTGCCATGAATTAGAAAAAGTATTGATGGATAAAGGAGTAGAGGTAAAATATGCTATTCATCCTGTTGCCGGCCGCATGCCCGGGCACATGAATGTATTACTGGCTGAGGCTGATGTTAGTTATGAGAAACTCCTGGAAATGGAACAAGCTAATGATGAATTTAAAACCACGGACGTAGTATTAATATTAGGGGCCAATGATGTAGTAAACCCTGCGGCAAAAAACGATCCTTCTTCTCCAATTTATGGTATGCCTATACTTGAAGTTGAATTAGCTAAAAATGTGATTGTAAACAAAAGAAGTATGAAACCCGGTTATGCAGGTATCGAAAACGACCTCTTTTTTCAACCCAAAACATCTATGTTATTTGGTGATGCTAAAAAAGTTTTACAGGATTTGTTATCTGAGATTAAGAATGTGTAGAGTGAATTAGTTTAAATTCTGGCTCTGAGTTTAACTCTCTAAGGGGATGATTTATCAATGGTTGATTTTTCGAAATAAATCGAAAATAATTTCACGGTAATTCAGGTATAGTGTTTTTGGTAGTGCCCAAAGCCTCTTACTATCGCTACACAACAGGAGGATTCATTCGGTTTTCATCAATTTCGAAATTATTATTTTAAAGACAAAACAACTGTAAGCCCCAAAAAAAAATAAAACAATTAAACTTGGTTTGAGTACTCTCAAATAAATTTCTATTTATAAAAGGTATTAATGATGAAAATATAAATGTTTTGTATGTTTGCAATAAGTTAAAATTAAATTGCCTCTATTTTAAATCTTTAGGTGAAGACTAAATCATAGCTTATCTGATTTTATAAATTGATGCAATATCCTTAAATACAATATCCGGAAAACCTATAATTCCATTGAAAATATCAATGTTCGTGAGGAGTATGACAAGCTTGTTATTGGAAAATTGAAATTTAACAGCTAAACGAACGACTTTATGAAACTACAATGGTACATAGTATATACTCAAAATCGTGCTGAAAAAAAAGTATTCGAATTTTTTGCCCGTAAAAAAATTGAATGCTATTTCCCTTTAAACAGGGTAATTAAAAATCATAACATTTCCAATAATATCACCAACGAGCCTCTATTTGCTTCTTATATTTTTGTAAAAGTAACTGAAAGGCAACTTTTAGAAGTACGGAAGGCATCAGGCGTTGTTAGTTTGGTGTGTTGGTTAGGCAAACCTGTTATAATAAATGAACTTGAAATTAATTCTATAAAGCGTTTTTTAAATGATCATATTAATGTAAGCGTTGAAAAAATAATGCCAGGGAATTTGATTATTAATAGAGAAGAAATTGCAGAAGAAGACTCACAAAGGCAGATGATGCACAAAAAAGTAAGTGTTGCTTTACCTTCAATTGGTTATATAATTACTGCCGAAGTTGAAACAGCCAACATACGTATAATCTCATCTAATAACTTAATACATCAAACAAGATCAGGATCAGCTAAATTATTCAATCCAATGTACACCTTTTATAATTTTTTAAAAAATTAGCTATTAATATTGACATTTGATCCACGCTCAATAATTTGTTTCTCTCTTATTCGTTATTAAAGTATTCATGAATAAAACCATCTCCTGAACTTTTATGTTTTATAATTTTGAATCCAAATTTTTTGGCTAAATAATTAGATTTATAGAAAATATAAAAATTATATCGCCTGCATAATGGAAATGGCGGATTGTAAATTAAGATTACTATATAAATTACTTTTGAAGATGCAGTTAAAATTTAAGGACAATTTTGTTGGATATTTTCAATTCTACTACAAAGTTGTAGGTAACAAATTGATACTTAGTATTATTTTAAGTGTAACCGTTTCATTTTTAGATGGTATAGGTCTCTCTATGCTTATGCCACTCTTACAAGCCGTATCAGGCGGTGAAGAGAACACCGGTAAATCTATGGGTAAATTACATTATGTAGTGGATGGGTTAAAAAAAATGGGTTTACCCTTGACCCTTACAACTGTTTTAGGAACATTAGTGGTGATATTTTTTATGAAGGGGTTTGCCAAATTTAGGGAGCTAAATTATCAGGCTAGAGTGACACAATTTTTTATGAAAAGGATTCGGCACTTGCTAGTTAGTAGCCTACAAAAAATATCATATAAGGGATTTATTGAATTAGATGCAGGAAAAATTCAGAACACCTTTATTGCGGAGGTGCAAAGGATGAGTCAGGCTGTACGATTTTACCTGAACTATACCAGAGCCTTATTTATGCTGTTAACATATGTATTTCTTGCATTATTGGCAAACTGGCAATTCGCCTTTTTGGTGGGAATTAGTGCTGGGCTTACAAATTTGTTATATACCAGGATCTATAAACGTATGAAGAAGAACTCTCTTGAAATTTCTAAAAAGGGACATGACTTTAATTCTTATATGATACAAGCCATACATTATTTTAAATATTTAAAATCAACTAATTATTTGGTTAGCTATTCCCGAAAGTTGGGTGAGGTTATTAATACAACGGAAAACCTAAACAGAAAAACAGCCTATTATGCTGCTGTAACTACCGGAATAAGAGAGCCCATGATTCTATTAATAGTAGTAGTAGTTATCTATATACAAATAAATTGGATGGGCGGGAATATAGGCTCTATTATTTTAAGTTTAATCTTATTCTATAGAGCACTCACTTTTTTGATGGATATCCAAAATCAGTGGCAAAGCTTTATTGTAAATACCGGGGCAATGCGTACTGTAGGTGATCTTTCTGATTTGATGTATAATAATATTGAAGTGATGGGTACGACTGATTTTAAATCAGTTCAAAATAATATATCAATAGAAAATGTTGATATCTCCTATGGGAGTAATAAGGTGTTGAGCAACGTAAATATAAACATCCCGAAAAACAAAACTATTGCTTTGGTTGGGGCGAGCGGGTCTGGAAAAACTACACTTGCAAATGTTATCATGGCTTTAATAACTCCTGATACCGGGAAGGTATTAGTTGACGGTATCCCAATTAACCAATATAACCTGAATAATTATAGGAGTAAAATAGGATATATTTCGCAGGATTCGGTCATATTCAATGATAATATTTATAATAACATAACTTTTTGGGCTGAAGAATCTCCAGAAAATGTGAAGCGTTTTTGGAAAGTAATTAAAATGGCATCTTTAGAAGATTTTGTAAAAAATCAACCTGCACAGGAAAGAACTAAGTTGGGTGATAATGGAATATTGATTTCCGGCGGGCAAAAGCAGAGAATATCTATCGCAAGAGAAATGTACAAACAAGCTGAAATATTAATTTTAGATGAAGCCACGTCAGCATTAGATTCTGAAACTGAACACATAATTCAGGAAAATATAGAAAATTTACATGGGCGCTACACTATGATAGTAATTGCACATAGATTATCTACGATTAAAAATGTAGATACAATTTATTTACTGGAAAAAGGTTCTGTAAATATCTCGGGTGATTTTGATACGATGTTGCAAAATTCCGATCAATTTAAGCGTATGGTATCCTTACAAGGATTATTATAATTTTCGTTACTAAATATATAGAGAGAGAACGGCATTGTTAATATACTATAATTCTTATTTCGAACCTGGGCAATATGAATGATTTAAAAAAGAAATTATCCGCTATAGCCATTAAAATAATTACCCGGTTATATCCATTCCCGGGACCTTACTTTGCATTTTTTAATTCTTATTTTCTGCATATTAAACAGGCTATAAGTTTAATTAATGAAAAGCGACTCGATCAAAAGAATATCATAATTGATGTGGGCGCAGCAAGAGGTTATGTAAGTGGGTTATTTGCTAAATATTTACCTGAAACAAAAATATATGCATTTGAACCAATAAAGGCAAGTTTCGGGGAACTTGTTATTGTTTCAAAAAAATTTTCAAACATCATTCCAGTAAATAAAGCAATGGGGGCAGCAAAATATTTACAGCAAATAAATGTTGCAAATAGAATAACCGCATCTTCTTTATTTGAGCTGAATCCTCAAAACGACGATAATTTTATAACACAGAATATTAACCTCGTTAATAAAGAAGAGATTGAAGTTTCAACAATAGATGATGAAATACCTGCCAACATAAAAGTAAATTTAATAAAACTTGATGTACAGGGTTATGAAATTGAGGCTTTGAAAGGAGCTATCAATACTCTTAAAAGGACGTATATTGTACTTGTAGAAGTAAGTAACCACAATTATTACTTAAACGGCGCAAAATATTATGAAATAGATACCTTCCTCAGAACTCAAAATTTTGAACTGCTTTCTTTTATCCCTTCTCTAAGAGATAAAAATAAAATTCTTGAATGGGATTGTATTTATATAAATAAGGAATTAATGTGAGCTCATAAATTCTGCAAAGTATTCATAAAAAGTATTCCTAAATAATGTATTAATTAAGAATTTGTTTGCATTATGGATAGCTTATTATGGTATATAAACAGAATTAGAACAATGTCTCTTGCGGAGATAGGGTATAGGGCTCAACAATATTTTCAAAAACAAAAAGAAAAAAAAGGGATATTAAATTTTACGCACAAGGGTAGGGATTATGACCAAATATTAGTTGCTTCCAATAAATCTGTATTTTCTAAAATCCCATTAGATCTGGCCCAGGGCTTAACAGGCTATTGCAATTTTGAATTTTTCGGATATTCTGTAAATCTAAATCAAGAAATAGATTGGCATTTAGATATATCTACAGGAAAAAGATTTCCTGTTTCTTTTTCAAAAGATATTAATATCAGGTCAGATAAATTTGGGAATGCCAAAGTTATTTGGGAGATAAACCGGTTACAATTCCTATTGCCACTGGCAATAAGGTATAGCCTTACAAAAGATAAAACAGAATTGCAACATTGGATGCAATTAGTAATAAGTTGGGTAAACAATAATCCATATTTAAAGGGAATAAATTGGTATAGCAATATTGAAGTAAACATCAGATTAATTGTATGGTATTTTTGCTGGCAGGTTTTATGGCAGGATGAGGAATTAAAAAAAGACAAGGAGTTTAATGTTTTTGCAAAGGAAACCTGGTTACCAGCCATATATGAGCATTGTATTTATAGTTTTCAAAATCCCTCAAAATATTCTTCTGCAAATAATCATTTGGTAGCTGAGTACTCAGGACTCTTTATTGCCTCTTGCTGTTGGAAATTTGCAGAAGCTGAAAATTGGAAAACTTATGCAATGCAAGGATTAGAAAAGGAAATTAAAATACAATTTAGCCCTAATGGAATAAACAACGAACAAGCAGCTGAATACATCCAGTTTATTACAGATTTTTTCTTAATTCCTTATGCTGTTGGTGCAAAAATTGGAATTAATTTTTCTAATGAGTATAAGCAATATTTATATAACATTTCCGTCTACATTATTAACCTGTTAGACGTTAAGAAAAATTACCGGAAATACGGTGATGAAGATGATGGCAAAGTGCTGGTTACAAGCAGTGATCATCACTTTGACAATTTTTCCTCCTTATTAATTTCTTCAGCAATTTTATTTAACAATGAGCGTTTTAAATCCATCGGAAAATCTTTCGATTTGAAAAATTGGTTATTGTGGGGTAATAGCGGGAGAGTTAAGTTTGAAAAAATTCAAGACATATCTCTGAATTTAACCAGTTCATTTTATGAGAATGATGGGCAATTTTTTTTTAGAAAAGCTGATATAGTTGACAGTGAGAAAGAAATCTATATGCATTTTGATGCGGCTCCGCTTGGATTTTTATCTATAGCTGCACATGGGCATGCAGATGCTTTATCCCTAAATTTAACGGTAGATGGATATCCTCTTATTGTTGATATTGGAACGTATACATATCATACAGAAAAAGAATGGCGTAATTATTTTGTAAGTACTTTGGGACATAATACAATATGTGTTGATAAAACCAATCAATCCTGTCAGGCGGGTCCCACTATGTGGTTAGATCATTACAAAACAAATTTATTAAAAGCTGAACACTCTAAATATATTGAACTGGTTTCAGCCAGTCATTCCGGTTATAAAAAATTAGGTTGTACCCATAAAAGAACTATAAAATTTAATCGTGAAGATGATATATTTACAATTACAGATGAAGTCGGAGTTAATTCCAAACAGCATAATATATTACAACCATGGCATTTACATCCTGATGTAAATATAGAAGGTATAACAAGCCATGAATTTATTTTACAAAATAAAAAGGGTGGAAGAAAAGTGAATATGAAATTTGATGAACAATTGCAAATAGATATTGCCACAGGGCAAACAGATCCCATCCTTGGCTGGTATTCAAGTTCTTTTCTGATTAAGGAACCGACTTCAGTACTAACTGGCAAATTAGTAACAACTTCCCGGCAAATGATTTTATTAAATACATCTATACATATCCTGTAGAGTAAATAGTTAATTCACTATTTTTACTCAATTTAAACATAAAAACTTTTAATATCTAAAAGAGAGATTTATTATAAAAGAGATATTAACTCATTGAACTACAAAAAAAAATAAAATTCCAAAAATGGATATTAGTATTTTTGGTTTAGGCTATGTGGGATGTGTAAGCCTGGGTTGTCTGGCAAAAAATGGACATACTGTGATAGGGGTAGATACGAGCCCTATAAAAGTAAATCAAATTAACAAAGGACTTCCTACTATTATTGAAAAAGACATTGACACAATTATTAAAGAGCAATTTGCAGCGGGAAGAATAAGTGCAACTACAGATTTTAAATTAGCTATTTTAAAAACAGAAATTTCAATAGTAGCTGTAGGAACCCCATCTGCGCCCCACGGCCACCTTAATTTAGAATATGTATATAAAGTAGCAGAAAATTTCGGAAAAGTTCTTGCAGAAAAAAACAGTTTCCATGTAATTGCTATTCGTTCAACTGTTATGCCGGGCACAGCAGATAAATTTGCTGCTATTATTGAGGAAAAATCAGGAAAGTTAAGGAATCTGGATTTTGCTATAGTCAGTAATCCTGAATTTTTAAGAGAAGGTAGTGCGGTAGCTGATTATTTCAACCCGCCGTTAACATTATTGGGTGCGGTACACGCTGAAGCTGCACAAAAACTTGCCTCTCTTTATAACCATTTGCCGGCTGAAGTAATTATTACAGACATTAGAGTGGCGGAGATAATGAAATATATAAATAATACTTTTCATGCCCTAAAAATTTCCTTTGCAAATGAAGTGGGAAATATTTGTAAAGAACTTGCTATAGACTCGCATAAAGTAATGGAAATATTTTGTAAGGATAGAGAATTAAATATTTCATCCTACTATTTTAAACCAGGTTTTGCATATGGCGGATCGTGCCTGCCTAAAGATCTTAAGGGATTACAAACACTTGCCCATGATCTTTATGTAAATACCCCGGTTATAAACAGTATTGATAAAACCAATGACATTCAAATTCAAAGAGCCATTGATTTAATTATGCGGCAGAAAAAAAAGAAGCTTGGTTTTTTAGGTTTAAGCTTTAAGGCAGGTACGGATGATTTACGAAATAGCCCTGCAGTAACTGTTATTGAAACTTTTATAGGAAAAGGCTATGAAATTCGCATTTATGATAAAAATGTACAGCTTTCCCGGCTAACAGGAACCAATAAGGAATATATTGATGCACATATTCCTCATCTTTCTAAATTAATGACAGACGATATTAAAAATATATTAGATAATTCCGAAGTAATTATAATTAATAATAAGGAAAATGAATATTTGGAAACTTTTTTGAATTGGAACGGACATGCTGATATTATTGATATGGTACGTATTGATGGCCAGGTTCGGAATAATCCTGGGTATAGGGGAATAAACTGGTAGTTAATTAAATTTGCTCATTTTAACTCCGATATTATAAAAGAAGTTGATAAAAGTTAAATGTACTTGGTTACCTTAAAATAATTCTAACCGATTATTCAATGACAGGCGATAAATTAATTTTTGAAAAAAAGCATATTTTAATAATTGTTGAAAATCTTCCATTACCCTTTGACAGACGTGTGTGGCAGGAAGCCAATACCTTAAAAGAAAACGGCGCTGAAGTTTCAATTATTTGCCCCCAAATGAATGGTTATACCAAAAAGCATGAAGTAATAAATGGCATAAATATTTATCGTCATCCATCTTATGAGGCAAGTGGCCCGAAAGAATATTTTGTTGAATATTCAACTGCATTGTTTTGGGAGTTTTGGCTTAGTATAAAAATATTCTTACGAAAACGTTTTCAGGTAATCCATGGTTGTAATCCTCCTGATCTGATTTTTTTAGTTGCAATGTTTTTTAAATTGGTTGGAGTTAAATATGTATTTGATCATCACGATATTAATCCTGAATTGTACATAGCGAAGTATAATAGGAAAGGCTTTTTTTACAAACTTTTGATTTTAGCAGAGCGATTAACATTTGCTATAGCAGACTACAGCATGGCAACTAATGAATCTTATAAAAATATAGCTGTTACAAGGGGCAAAATGCCTGCAGATAAAGTTCAAATTGTAAGAAGTGGGCCAAAACTTGATCGCTTGAAATTGGCACCCGGTAATCAAACTTATAAAAAAGGGCGTAAATTTTTAGTTGGTTACATAGGTGTTATAGGAGATCAAGAGGGTTTGGATCTTCTTCTCAGCTCCGTAAAATATATTGTGGCTATACGAAAAGATATTCAGTTTAGTATTTTGGGGGGAGGTACTTATCTTGAAAAAGTTAAAAAATTAACTTTAGAAATGGGACTTGGAGAATATGTAGATTATTATGGCAGGGTTGATGATCAGACAATGGTAGACGTGTTAAATACCGCAGATGTTTGCGTTAACCCTGATCGTCCAACAGAAATGAATAATCTTTCAACAATGAATAAGATAATGGAATATATGGCATTAAAAAAACCCATTGTTCAGTTTGATTTAAAAGAAGGCAGGGTTTCCGCCCAGGAAGCTTCACTGTATGCCAGAAATACTTCGACAGAGGATTTTGCGGAGAAGATTATCTGGTTAATGGATAATGAAGAAAAGAGAATTCAGATGGGTAATTTTGGATATAACCGGGTGGTGAATGAATTATCCTGGGAGTTCGAGAGCAGAAAATTAATTAGTTTTTACAAAAAAATCTTAAAAATAGATCCATAATTCACCAAATACATTTTGTTTGGGCCTTTCCTTTAAAAAGTAATTATAGTAATTTGAATTCAATTGTCTAAACTATAAAGGGGTTACAAAATAGTTTTAAGTGCATAAAGGGTAACAGTGTTATCATACAATACTAATGCTTTACCATATTTTGTTTTATAAACCGTTGAACTTATATTATTAGAATGTTTAATTTTTTTAAGAAAAAAGACAATTATACATCTTTAAATGAAGTGCAATCTGATTACAGTGCATTAATGGTAGATATGCATTCTCATGTGTTGCCTGGAATAGATGATGGCGCACAAACGCCGGAGGAATCATTGGTTTTGATCAGGAAAATGATTGAACTTGGAATAAAAAAAATTATTGCTACCCCTCATGTAATGGCTGATCATTATAGGAATACGTCTGAAACAATTAATAATTCTTTGGGTATATTAAAAGCTGAATTAAATAAAGAAAAAATTGAAATTACAGTTGAGGCTGCTGCTGAGTATTATTTTGATGAAACTTTTGAAAATTTAGTAAACCAAAAAAAACTAATGACAATGGGCAATAATTTTACCCTATTCGAGTTACCCTTTATAAGCAATCCTAGAAATTTAATACAAATCATTACAAAAATGAGAGAATTTGAATATAAGCCAATTCTTGCTCATCCTGAAAGATATCTTTATTTAAAATTACATGATTACAAAATAATAAAGAATCATGGATGCCTTCTTCAATTAAACACACTGTCACTTGCAGGATACTATGGAAAAGAAGTCAAAAAAAAAGCTGAAGAATTAGCAGATAATCATCTGGTTGATTTTATATCCAGCGATATGCATCATCAGAGGCATGCTGCAGCTTTACAAGATGCATTAAGCGCACCTTATGTAAAAAATATTATTTCAGATAAATCTTTAAAAAATTCACTCTTGATTTAATAAGAATATTTATTTCAATATTATTTAAAGACTATATCAATAATGAATTTTAATTTTTTTTATTACTTTTGCAATTATTTTTTAAATTAATAAGATTTAAATATAATAAGCTGGTAGTATTTAGATCAATTTTGAATTATATTTTTGAATTATTATAATATTAGCTAAAGTATATTGAAATTTAAATTAAGTAATACCGTACCACCTAACGAGCCAACCTTTTTGGCTAATGAATCATTTTTACATAACAATATATTCGGGTAAAATATACTAAGAATAATATATAATTTATTTATTTATGAGTAAGCAACAAACTCAGGTAACAACACCTATCTTATTGCCAGTAACGAGTAACGATCAGGCTGATAGCGGAAATATTTTAAAAAAATACTTATACCATTGGCCTCTCTTTTTTTTAAGTGTCGTTATCATGTTAGGAGTCGCTTATTATTACTTGAAAGTAGCAACTCCT
>JBDSAQ010000155.1:0-9367 GCA_039922095.1 Ginsengibacter sp.
CCGCCGGACTTAACGATTGTATTACCTGTTATAGCATCGCTTGAAGTAACAGCACCTGCATTCCATATACCACTTGTTATAGTTCCCAAAGTATTTGAAGTGCCGGCTGCACTAAGATTATCCGAAACATCTAATGTTCCTCCAATTATTGTATTACCGGATAAAGTTGCTGTAGTACCGGTTAAGCCACCTGTTAATGTACCGCCTGCTAATGGCAAATAAGTAGAACCTGCTGTGCCACTTGTTAAATATGTATTGGCATCTACACTACCATCTGCTTTTAAGAATTGAGAAGATGTACCTGCTGGTATAGTGTAGGACGAGGCAGTAATACTGTCGGCATGAATATCTGAAGAAAAATTCTTTACACCGCCAATAACCTGGTCAGTGCTAAGGTCTACAAAACTTTGAGTTGCTGCGCCTGTACCGCCGCTACTTATAGGAAGCACACCCGTATGTAACAGGGTCCATATTGCACCGTTGTAAAAATAAAAGCCTTGTATATTATCAGTTTGAAATACTAATAAGCCTGTAGCGGGTGATGTAATTGCAGCCAATTGCTCTGCTGTCATCCTGGGTATTAAAATGCCTTTATTGGCAGAACTTATATCGAGCTGGGCCGAAGCGTTTGGCAAATTTGTTCCTATACCCACCTGTGCATTTAGCGTTACTGAAAAGAATACTAATGCCGCAAAAATTACTTGTTTCATGAGACTTGGTTTGGTCATAACTTTTATTTAAATTATTATTACTGTATTAAAAATTTGATGGTGATACTATTTGCCTGTAAGAAGTATGTGCCTTTTGCATAGCCGCTTACTTTTATATTATTTATACCGGCAACGGCCTGAATTTTCTGCACCAGTCTACCATCATTGGTATAAAGATTTAATGTGGGTGCTTTATCGTTTGCCCTTGCGACATTTACCCTAACCATGAGCATTCCGTTTGTAACAGGATTACCCAATAATTCAATGTGCAATTGAGATGACTCAATAAATATCTTTTGTACTATACTGTAATTTTGCTTCCCATCAATATCGGTTTCAACAATTCGGTAGTAGTTGTAACCTGCAACTGCAGATACATCCAGGTAACTGTAATTGCTTGCAGAAGCGCTGCTACCTGCTGCTGCAATTGCAGCCAGCGAATTCCATACAGTACCATTAACACTGCTTTGCACGGTAAAATATTTAGTATTTTGCTCAGAGTAAGTACTCCACTTAAGCAGTACATTTTCGGGCTGCTTTGCAGCAATGAACGAGCGCCATAGCAATGGTAACGGAGCGCTGCTGGATGCTAGTGTTAACTCATTAAGCTGAATGCCTGAAAGTGATTGGGTAAGCACATAATTATTTATATCATCATTCGTAGCGGCGTTAAAAGATTGCCAGCCAGCACCATCATGTACATTTAATTGCAGAGTATTTTCTGCAAGCCCGTTTAATTCTGCACCGTCCTGGTAGATCATTCGAATGCTTCCGGTAAAGGCATCCGTGCTTCCACTGAATTTATAAACTCTTGCGATATACTGATTTACTGCCGGGAACGTTACGACACTATTCCTCATTATGCTTATATTGGTTAGCGTAAAATCTGATGAAGGGGTAAGAATAAGACTATCAAGAACAAATGCCGTTCCCTGCTTAATTACAATGTTTGTGCCTGCAGGGATGTTTAGAATTTGTGCCTGCAGTGAGTAAAACGCCGGGATTACCATCAACAGTAAAATGCTACACAGTGTTTTTTTCATGTAATATATTTTTAAACAGCCTACAGGGATTGGTATTTCTTACCAGTAAACACTATAAGTAGTAAGTTAAAAAGGGCTGTGAATGAGGATATCTTATTCGGGAAGGTGTTTGACCCGGATGAAGATAAAAGCTTCAGGATTTTATCACTAACGCAGAAATTATAGTTAAAGTATAGATCGCGAAAATTTAGTTTGCACGTAGAAAAGGGAAGTAAAGCACGACCCCAGGTGAGCAGTGTGCCAATATGAATTTTAATATTTATCAATTTGCAGCGCAGCATGGATTGGGTTGGGTAGTTAGTAAGAATCAAATCGTTTATCTTAAACCAGCTTTCCTTATGGAAACCGTTGTTATAGATTCCGCTTTATTAAGGTTAGGAGAAACAGACCTGCTGGTTGAAATGAAAATGTGGAATGAAGGGAAGGATAAATTAAAGTCTGTTTTATGGAGCAATTTTGTACATATAAATATGCGCACTCAAAAACCCGAAAGGCACGCTGGTGACCTGCTCAATCTTTTCAGGCCCTTTGAAGATCCCATACCATTAAACATAAGTTTTGATGAACGTGTGATCGGGTTTAGGAACATGTGATCAGTTAAAACGATACTATTCCCGGAGGAATCTAACAGCACAAGCTGTAAACTATAAAAGCATTATCTGGAAACACCGATGTGTAAAGCTATGAACCCAAATTAGCTGGCTTTGCGCATGTTTAAAGATTACTCTATATCCCATCCAAAAACTGAGACCTGATATAATCTACAACATCAACCAAATTTTTATTGGCATCAAAAACTTTTAATTGCCTGTCTGCACCGGTACCGCTTTCTAATATTTTATGTACATGACCTATAATATGCCTGCTGCCCAAGGGTGTTATTACATCATCAATAAAATCAAGCAATTCATAAATAAGCACCCTGGTGTTTACTTCAGATTCTTTGCCAAAATCAATCATACTCCCGTCGATACCATAGCGGCCTGCACGCCATTTGTTCTCATTTATCAAAATGCGGGGATACATCATAAAATTTAAATTCTGCAAACGCAGCTTATACAGCTTTGCACAAATTCCCTGGAAAAGTGCGGCAATGGTTATAGTCTCCAATGTAGTTAAAGGCACATCACAAATTCTGAATTCAACGGTATTAAAAAAAGGATGTACCCGAAGATCCCACCAGATCTTTTTTGCATTATCAATGCAGTTTGTTTTTACAAGAAGCTTAATATAATTATCATAAGCCTCAATGCTGTCAAAATAATCAGGGATGCCTGTTCGTGGAAACTTATCAAATACTTTTGTACGAAAAGATTTATAACCGGTAACCCTTCCTTCCCAAAACGGAGAGTTGGTACTAAGTGCATAAATATGCGGCAAAAAATAACGGGCTGAGTTGGCAATGTGCATGGCCATTTCACGTGTTTCCATACCAACATGTACATGCAATCCAAAAATTAAATTGCTTCGGGCGGCCTCCTGCAATTCATTTACAATTTCACTGTACCGTGCATGATCTGTAATAAGCTGGCTCTCCCAATGGCTGAAAGGATGTGTGCCGGAAGCGCCCATTGAAAAGCCAAGATTTCCTGCGATGCCACTTATCGTTTTACGTAACGTGGCCACATCTGCATAGGCCTCATCAATGTTCTGGCAAATATCGGTGCCCACTTCCACTACAGCCTGGTGCATCTCGGCTTTCACTTTGTCTTTAATTATTTTTTGTCCTTCCTGAACTATCTTTTGCTCATGGCTTTTTAATTCCCTGCTTTGCGGATCAATTACCATATATTCTTCTTCTACACCAAGAGTAAAATTTTTAAAAGAAATAGTGGCCATAGTAATGTTATGTTTTGTGGTTAGTAAAAATAATGTGCGGTCTACGATGTTTGATCCACGATGTGAAAAAATGTGCGATGTACGATGTGAAAACAATGTACTTCGTACTTCGTACCTCATACCTCGTACTCATTCCTCATACCTCATACCTCATACCTCATACATTGTACATTAATAAAGACCCTCTTTTAAAGAACTTCTCTTCACATATTCTCCCCACGTTAAATTATCTTTTTCATCTTCCTGGGCAAGGGCTTTTTCAATAGCATAATTTGCTGCGGTTTCTACCACCCAATCAAAATTTTGCTGGCCAACACTGGTTAGTTCAGCATCCGGTGCCGGGTTACAGAAGTCTATTGCGTAAGGTACTCCATCACGTAAGGCAAGCTCTACTGTATTAAAATCATAGCCAAGATATTTATTTATTTTAAGCACTATATCTTCCATTAAAGCATAACGTTCTGCACCAGGCGTAAAATCTGCAGCATATCTTAAGTGGTGCGGATTTCGTGGCTCATAAGGCATTATACGTACGTGCTTACCACCAATGCAATAGCATCTGTAGTATTCATCAAAAATAATTTCTTCCTGCAGCATCATAACCAGTTCACCTGTTTCTGCATGTTTGGAAAAAAGATCGTTCATATCACTAATTTTATAAACACTCTTCCATCCTCCGCCTGCAAAGGGTTTCATATAAGCAGGGAAACCAATATAACCAAGCATTGCATCCCAGTTTAGCGGATAAGCCAGGTTTGAAAAAGACTGATGAGTTGTATCAGCAGGCAGATCATGTGAAGGCAGTATTACTGTTTTTGGAACCGGAACGCCAATTTTTACAGCAAGGCAATTATTAAAAAACTTTTCATCGGCGCTCCACCAAAAGGGGTTATTAATAACTGCTGTGCCGCATAAAGCCGCATTTTTTAAATATGCCCTGTAAAAAGGGACATCCTGCGAAATGCGATCAATAATCACTGCATAGCCACTGCTTTCTCCCTGTACCACTTTATCTATCATTACAGGTTCTGCAATAATGTTATCAATATTTTTACTGTTTACTCTTTCTATAAAAGCATCAGGAAAGCTTCTTTCTTTACCGAATAAAATGCCGATCTTTTTCATGCTATAAGATTTTTAGGGATTGAGAATTGATATGATTGGAAGTAATCAAAAATATTTTTTCATCTTGAATAAAACAAATTATGTTTTTAAAGTTACCACATTGCACTATTTGCTTTGATATAATGCAAAGATTGCTGGCAAAGCTATAGATGAAACTAATGTTCACTTTATTCTTTTGTTGCTTTTCTTTCATAGTTATAGTTTTCTCACTCTGCTTCTTTATCCTCTTTTCTCATGACTGTATCATTCCCCCTTTATTTCTTTTTATTGTTGCCGACTAAACTCGTAAAGCCCTTGCTGGCATTGACCCCACCCCCAACCCCCTCTCCCCGTCCGTACCGGCACGGGCGGGCGAAGGAGAGGGGACGCAGAACGCTTTATCAGCAAGCGTTTGATTAAATTGGAAGCATATTAGCCGGGCAACAATGTTTTCTTTAATCTCTCTCAGTTACAAGGTTATGTTTTTGCTTATTTTTGAAGGTTATGCAATTGAATAAAGAATACAGTATTGTAATCGAAAACCATGTGATTTCTTCAGTGCATCTTAACAGGCAAGTAAAAGTGGATTTCTATCTTCCCACAAATGTTCCTGATTCAAAAGAGATGAGCCTGCTTTTAATTAACGACGGGCAGGATCTTCCCACGATGAACTTTAAAAAAATTTTAGAAGAATTATATTTTGAAGAAAAAATCAGGCCACTATTATGTGTTGGTATTCATTGCAGTGCGGATAGAAAAAATGAATACGGCACGGCGGCAATGCTTGATTATAAAGGACGGGGTACAAAAGCCGGCATGTATCATAAATTTATTTTTACTGAATTACTCCCCTTTATAAGAGATACCTGCCTGGTTTCTTCATTTAGAGAAAAATCATTTTGCGGCTTTTCCCTGGGTGCTTTAAGCGCCCTTGATATTGTATGGAATCACCCTGAAGAATTTAGTAAAGTCGGTTTGTTCAGCGGATCATTCTGGTGGCGTATTGTAAGCCAGGATGATGCATTGTTTAATGAAGACAAGCATAGAATTATGCATCAGCAAATAAAAAATGGTGGTTTTTATCCGTGGTTAAAATTCTTTTTTGAAACGGGTACTCTTGATGAAGTTGCCGATAGAAACAACAATGGTGTTATTGATGCTATTGATGATACTATAAGCCTTATTTATGAACTGGTATTAAAAGGTTATGATAAAGAAAAAGACATAAAATATCTTGAAATAAAAGATGGCAAACATGATGTGCCTACATGGGGCAGGGCTTTCCCTTATTTTTTAGAGTGGGGATGGGGAAGTGAGCAGCGGGTTAGCAGTTGACGGCATGGAATTAAGTCCGAACAGGTTAAAATAAACATACAAGCCGCTTCGGTATTGAAGCGGCTTTTGATTGCCTGGCACCTTTAATTGCCCAGGTAAAAAGCAGCCCAAAACTCTTGCATTTAAACCGCTGATGTCCTTTTCTTCTACCCCATCTTATCACGTTAAAGCCCACGCAGCCCCAACATTTTTTTATCATCGTTTGAAAAACAAAAAAAGTTAATTGAAACTGATTTCAATTAACTTCTATATAACTCAGCCCGGGTATTAGCTTTCAAAGGATATTACCTGCCATTTTTTTTGACCATTATATCATCTAAAAATAAACAGAGCACCAATCAGTGTTAATGCTATTACTATTTTTCTATAACTGTCTTCCTTTATTATGGAAACAATTTTAACACCCGCCCAAAAACCTGCCATCAATGCCGGCAATAAATACAGATCAGTTTGTAAGGTAGACTGAGTAATATTTTTCCAATAAAAAACCTGGAACGGGAGTTTGAAAATATTCACTACCAAAAATACCCAGGCAGCTGTACTGATGAAATTATTCTTAGGCATACGCATGGCTAAAAAATAAAGATTTGAGAATGCCCCTGCAAGGTTACCGAGCATAGTTGTAAAACCTGAAATTAAACCCATACTGGCCGCAAATAATTTATTTTCAGGTATAGCAGCATTCCTATGAAACTCCAGTGCTATTACTATTACTATGGTTAATATAATTATCACAGCCATTATTCTTCTAAAAATTACCTCATCCATATCTTTACCTGTATACACTCCTATAAGAATACCTATAATCATCCACGGTATTAATTTCCAAAAATGTTCCCATTGTGCGTGGCGGTTGTAATAAATAACAGCCATAATATCGGCAATGCAAAGCAAGGGTAATACTATCCCGGTGGATGCTTTGCCTCCAAACACAATTGCCATAATGGTTACATTCATCATGTCAATGCCTTTTAAGCCTGCTTTTGAAAGACCTATTATAAATGCCGCCAGAAATATCAATAACCAGTTAAGCAGGGAATAAGTAAGAAAAAAATCCATGTTATTAAGTGTATGTATACAGCCGGTAATGGCTCAGTAATATTTAAAATGGAATGTAGGAAGATAGCAGCCATTATTGGAAATACAAAATTATTCATAGGGGATTAAGTGACAGGCAATACTAATATTAAAAGCAATAACAATTCCCGCCTAATATGATAGCTTATCAATTCTATTTTGAATTGTCTGCCTGTCTGTGGAAGTCTTTGCAAGTAAAAGTGCTTTTTTAAAATGTTGTTTCGCTTTTTCACTATCCAGGCCAGTGTACAATTCACCAAGCAACATAAAATAAAAGTGATTGTCTGCCATATTTAATTTTTCCGCTTCTTTAATTGCCTCCTGTTTTCCGTTGGCTTTTGAAAGTGCGTAAGTTCTGTTCAGGGCTGCAATTGGTGAGTATTCTATTTGCAATATTTTATTAAAGAGCTGTAAAATATTTTCCCATTTTTGTTTTGTATCGGCTTTAGTGGTATGCCAATAAGCAATGCCTGCCTCTAAATGATATTTTGAAATTTTATTTCCCTGCGATGCCTGGTGTAGAAAATATGCGCCTTTTGTGATCAGTTCATTATTCCAGAGTGTTTCGTCCTGATCATGGTATAAAATTATTTCTCCATTTTCTTTTTTTCTTGCGCCAAACCTGGAAGAATGAAAACACATTAATGAAAATAAAGCGTTCACCTCTGGTTGATTTGTTGGTTCATTTTCTATTAGAATATAAGTTAACCGCATTGCCTCCAGGCAAAGGTCTTCGCGTAATACTGCATCTTTACTTTCAGAATAATAACCTTCACTAAAAAGTAAATATAAAGTTCTCAAAACCGTTTCCAATCGTTTGCTGATCTCAGCCTCGCCAGGAAATTCAATAGGTACTTTTTCAAGCCGTAATTTTTCTTTAGCCCTGAAAAGTCGTTTGTTAATTGTTTCTCTATTAGTTAAAAAGGCGGTTGCAATTTCATCAATACCAAATCCGCAAAGAATACGAAGCGATAAACTTATTTGGGCTTCTGCAGAAATAGCAGGATGACAGATAGCAAACAGCATTTGCAGTTGACTATCTTTAATATTTTTATCACACAGATCAATTTCAATCTCATAGGTTTCTGATGAAAAATATTTTAATTGAGAGGTAACTTTTTCAGTAAAAACTTTATTGCGATTAATGTAATTTTTGGCTTTGTTTTTAGCAACCGCATAAAGCCACGCTGTGGGATTTTCAGGAAGTCCTTTATAAGTCCACGTTTCAAGTGCTGATAAAAAAGTTTCAGATGTAATGTCTTCTGCAATTTCAATATGTTCAATACCAAAAGCTTTGCACAGAACAGCCGTTATCTTTCTGAATTCTGTTCTGAATAAATGTGGTAGTAATTCCTGTTGCTGCATAAATAAAAAAAAGCCTCCATAAACTACAGAGGCTTTTTATTTTTTAGTGGATGCCGTCCCCTTTAGCTACTTTTCGTACCTCAACACTATTGCCTTCTCCCTGTAAAACCGGGCAGCCTTTTGCAAATTCAACCGCTTCTTCAACGGAATCTGCTTTTACAGTAATGAAGCCGCCAATCGTTTCTTTTATTTCACCAAAAGGACCATTGGTAACAATGTTTTGTGGCCTTACAACCCTGGCATCTTCAAAAGGCAATCCGGTACCACTGGTGAATTTATTTTGAGCAGCAATACCTCCTATCCAATCCATTGTTTGTTTCATCCATACCTGTATTTGTTCCGGCGAGGCTATTTTATTACCATCCTGGTGCCTCATTATTAATACGAATTCTTCCATTTTAAAAGTTTTAATTGTTATTAAATTTTTTGAACTATACACCTATAACAAATGAGATCGCAGAATTAGGACATCATTATTTTCTTTTTGATTTTTTTAATATTTTTCCTGATGTCTTCATATTAAAATGTATTTATCAACTATTTCTAAGGACATTATATCTAATAAAGAAACATTTTTTAACTCCCCGCTTTGATAACTTCTAAAAAATAGTCAGTATGCGAAAGTAAATGTATGCCACGAATAGCCATTGCAGTTAACACTGCTGCAATACTGAATAATAACCATTAACAGGGGGTTAGTAACATACAGGCTAATTAGGTATGGCGGCAGATAAAGGCTGACCTGGATTGGGGCGTGAGCTATATATAATATTTAGTCAACCCTCAAAAAGTCATTTTTAATTTTGGGCAATAAATTTCCAATAAGCATTTATAAAAATATTTATAAATAAGTAACCAACGTCTGATTGCCTCTGTACGCCAGAGGTTGATTCG
>JBDSAQ010000156.1:0-3952 GCA_039922095.1 Ginsengibacter sp.
ATATAATCATCTTTCATAACAACCCAGATCGGCGATACCATTAGCTCTGGGTCTGTCATCCAGATCTTTCAAAAAAGGAGTTGGAACTCCCGTGTTTATGGCCGGGGCATTTATCCTGTTATTAAAATGAAAATCGAACTGTTGCTTGTTAATATTAATGCTATCAAATAAGGGATCCTGTTTTATAGCAGGTACACTAAAAGTTACGTTGGCAGGATCTTTTACAGCTTTGTATAAAACATGATCAAATGTTACATTAAAAAGTGTGTTGCCTTGTTTACTAACTACAACTTCATTATCAATATTACCACCATCTCCCCAAAAAATACAATTTGTAAATATTGCATTTAGGTCTGCAGTAAGCGTTTGATTATTGCCCTGAACTATAAAATTATAAACCTGTAAAACGGGATTTTTATGTTCAAGAAAAAGATTGGCATAGCTTGCCACAGTACAATGAGTAAACCTGTAATTACCACCGTAAGCCAGTAGTATATTACTGCCACAATTACTTATTAAGGTATTGTCAGCATATATGGAAGTGTTTATTCCCAGGATACCTGCATCATAAATATTATCAAGTGTGCTCTGTGATATTTTCACTTTAGGATTTGCATTGAGGGAAGGCTCCTGGGCTATCAATCCCTGGTACGCATTTTTAATTACAGCAAACTGCAAAGTATTATTCTTGCTGTTTCCCCTGAAATATATGCCAGGCCAGCTTGCCGGAAGATCTTTATAACCAGGATCAAGCCTGTCTCCATTAAATATTACCTGCTCATCCTTAGTGCCATTTACAATTAAAGTTCCATCTACAATAATTGGTGCATCTGCATGTAAATATATTTTACTGCCCTTATCAATAATTAAAGTTGAAGTTGAGTCAATAAGTAATCCGCCCAGAATAACATATGGCAAATCTTTAGTGAATTTAAAAATTCCTGATACGCGGCGGCTATCCAGAAAAACAGCATTTTGCCCGTATGCCTGCAACTGAATAAATTTATCATTTCCATTATAATTAATTAAAATGCTATCGCTAATAACAAATGGAAGGTTGTTTGCATCCGGATTGATATTTACCTGCACAAATACATATAAGCTGTCATTAGAGTCGATATCAACGTTGCTTACCTCAGTGGCTGAAATACCATCTACGTTTATTTTAAAAGAAGACGATGTACCACCCATTAATTTTATCCCGGATAATTTAATTTTTTCATTATTGGCATTGATAATTTTAAATGATTTAGTGATTGATCCGGCAGATGTAAACACGGTATCAAATTTTAAAGTATCTGCGCTTACATTTAAAATAGCCTGCGGGTTAGTGATAAATGAATTCTTTTTACAGCAACATAATATGGTTGCAGCAAAAAAATAAATAGCTATATTCTTCAAAAAATTCATTTATCGAAAATTATAATTAACCATCAGCAATAAACTACATAGAGGCATATGCCAAAGTAGCTACACTCAATTGTACATTACTTATGTTTAAAATCTCTTTCCCACAAGCTTCTAAAGTAGCTCCGGTAGTTATTACATCATCAACTAATAATATATGTTTATCGTTTAGTTGTTCTGTGCCTTCTACTTTAAAACTTCCTTCCACATTTTGCCAACGCTCCTGCCGGTGCTTTTTTGTTTGAGTTTGAGTAAATTTTTTCCGCAACACAGTATCTTTAATTATTGGAATATTCATTACTTCCGAAATACCCTGACATAGTATCATAGCCTGATTAAATCCCCTTTTACGTTCTTTATCTGCGTATAGCGGCAAAGGGATCAATGCATCAATTTTATTAAACCTGTTATTGCCCATGAGGCTACTCCCCATCATTGCGCCGAGATATATCCCAACGTCTTTATTTCCTTTATATTTAAATTCGTGAATCAGGTGTTGAATTATAGTGCCTTTTGCAAAATAAAATTCACTCATGGCGGCGGTTAAGGGTAGCCTTCCCCAAAAAATTTTTTCTACAGGGTTGTTTGCATGTACAGCAAAATTGGTACGGGGCAATGCATTAACACACTGAAGGCATAATAAATTTTCATCTTCTATAACATCGTTTCCACAGCCGGTACAAACATGAGGGTAAAATAAATGAAGAAAGCCCTGAGTTAATTCTTTTAATTTGATCAAAGGTTTAATGCATCATAAGTTTAGGAAATTAAAAAAGATATTTGTACAGTTCCTCTATTCTGCCCAAAGCAATTACTTCAATATTTGTTTGCTTCTTATTTAAATTTTTGAGATTGTGTTTACTGACCACAATCTTTTCAAACCCTAATTTTTCAGCTTCAGCAATTCTTTGATCTATTCTGTTTACGGCTCTTATTTCCCCGCTTAACCCTACTTCACCTGCAAAACAAATATGTAATGGCAAAGATATATCTTCAAATGATGAGAGCAATGCACTTAAAACAGCAAGGTCAATAGAAGGATCTTCTACTTTTAATCCACCCGCAATATTTATAAAAACATCTTTTACTCCAAAATGAAAGCCACCTCTTTTTTCTAATACTGCAAGTAATAATTGCAGTCGTCTAAGATCAAAACCGGTAACAGTCCGCTGCGGTGTTCCATAAACACTTTGGGTAACAAGAGCCTGCACTTCAATGAGCAACGGCCGTATCCCTTCAATGGTTGCTGCAATAGCAACACCGCTTAGCTGATCTTCTTTTTGCGTGATAAGAATTTCCGAAGGGTTACTTACTTCTCTCATTCCATCCGCCGTCATTTCATAAATGCCTAATTCTGAGGTAGAGCCAAAACGGTTTTTTAATGTTCTTAAAATGCGATAAGCGTAATTGGTGTCACCTTCAAACTGCAATACTGTATCAACCATATGCTCCAAAATTTTTGGGCCAGCAATGCTTCCGTCTTTAGTAATGTGGCCAATTAAAAAAACAGGAGTGTGGGTTTCTTTTGCAAATTTTTGAAACTCTGCGGCACATTCCCTTATTTGAGATACACTGCCTGCAGAAGATTCAACATAAGGTGAATGAAGGGTTTGAATTGAATCAACAATTACCAGTTGTGGCTTTAATTTTTTTATTTCCTGAAAGATTGGTTGGGTATCGGTTTCTGTAAGAAGATAAAAATTTTCATTACCAAGCTTTAGTCGGTCTGCACGCATTTTAATTTGTTGTGCACTTTCTTCGCCACTTATATATAGAGTAGTAATATTTTTTAATTTCAAAGCATCCTGCAAAAACAAGGTTGATTTACCAATGCCCGGTTCGCCTGCAATTAGAACCAGGCTGCCTGGCACTATACCTCCGCCTAATGTTCTGTTTAATTCGGCATCTGTAGTTAAAATGCGCATTTCTTCGCCACTTAATATTTCATTTAGCAATATAGTTGTTAACCCATTTCTTCGCCCTGCATAGTCCTTCCAGTCATCAGTTTTTTTATCAACTCCCTTAGCAATTACTTCTTCTACAAATGTATTCCATTGATTACATGAAGGGCATTTACCAAGCCACTTTGCACTTTCATAACCACAGTTCTGACAGAAAAACCCGGTTTTAATTTTACTCATGTGGAAGGATCAATATAAAATGAAATTAAACAATGTTTAAGGATGCGAGTATATCTTACTTTGTTTTAGCACTGCATATAATATCCCTCATGTGAAAGAAATGCTCAATAATTTTATTCGATAAACAAGGTAATAACTAATCATGAGGACTATTGCTCCTTATAACTTTTTGAAGTAGACAACCTATAGTAGAATGGTTTGTTCCTTTCTTTATAAATATTATTTTAGATATTACAATCTCTAAAAAGTAAAAGGGTCAGCATTGCTACTGACCCTTAATACTTACTAACCCACTAAATTCTATAGCTAAATTACAAATTGCCACCACATAAACAAATTAATTTTAAGTGATGTTGATAAATTGATTTTGAATTGAAAAAATCCAAATTAAATTAACTTATTGA
>JBDSAQ010000157.1:0-5572 GCA_039922095.1 Ginsengibacter sp.
TATGGCTATGAGGGAGATATTTTTAAAAAAAGGCAGGAACTTATAAAGCCCATTCAGGATAAAGTTTATAATGCAGTACAAAAACTGGCAGTTTCAAAATTGTATGATTTTATTTTAGATAAAAGTGAAGGAATTACAGTTATCTTTGCCGACCCAAAATTAGATAAGAGCGATGATGTGCTGAGAGAGTTGAATGTTAAATAGCTTGTTAAAGGCACTGGGGTGTGCATCCATTTAAATAAAAAGATACACTTTAAATAAATAAATCAGTAAAACAAAAATGAAAAAATTCATTACACTTGCCTTAATTATAGGAACCGTATTAGGTTCGGCAAATATATCACAGGCTCAAAAAATTGGTTACTTAAGCGCCGATGAAATTATTGTACTTATGCCCGAGGCTGCAAAAGTAGATACCCAGCTAAACGAATATCAGCAATCCTTATATTTAAACGCACAGGAAATGCAGGCCACTCTTAATGAGGCCGTTCAGAAGTTTTATGCTGATTCAGGAAAAATGACTGTCAGCATGAAAGAAGTTAAAAGAACAGAGCTGCAAAAGCAGGTTCAGGAACTAAGTGGTATGGAGCAAAAGATACAAAATCAGTTTGAGCAAAAAAGGCAGGAGCTTTCGTTACCAATACAGAGGAAGCTTCAGGGTGCAATACAGGAAGTTGCCAAAGAGAATGGTTATAGCTATGTATTTCCGAGAGAAGCACTTTTAGTTATGCCTCCCGCAGATGACATCGGATCACTCGTTAAGAAAAAATTAAGTTTAAAAGAAACTGCACCTAAGGCTGCTGCACCTCTCAGAAAATAACTCATAAAATTATTTTATCCCAAGCCATCTTTTAAAAAGGATGGCTTGTTTATTTTTGTTCATGATAACTAAAAAACCTATAGGTGTTTTTGATTCCGGTTACGGAGGATTAACTGTTTTAAAAGAGCTCGTTAAAAAACTTCCTGAAAATGATTTTTTGTATATGGGTGATAATGCACGGGCTCCCTATGGAACCAGATCTTATTCCACTGTTTATAAATATACCCTGGAATGTGTGAAATGGTTTTTCGATCAGGGATGTTCGTTGGTAATTCTTGCTTGTAATACTGCATCTGCAAAGGCATTAAGAACTATACAGCAAAATGATCTTCCCCTAACTCATCCCCATAAACGTGTGCTGGGCGTTATAAGACCCACCGCAGAAGTAATTGGCAATTATACTAAAACAAATAAGATAGGAATTTTGGGGACTAATGGTACTGTTCAGTCAGGTTCTTATCTCTTAGAAATAGCAAAGTTTTTCCCTCATGCAAAAGTGTATCAGCAAGCTTGCCCGTTGCTGGTTCCTTTAATTGAAAATAATGAGTATCAAAATGAAGGTGCGGAATATTTTATTCAAAAATATCTTACTGCTTTAAAGAAACAATCTGCTGATATTGATACTATTTTACTTGCATGTACACATTACCCGGTTTTAATTAAACAGATAGATAAAATATTGCAGAGTAATATTAAAATTTTATCCCAGGGGGAAATAGTAGCGGTAAGCCTAAAAGATTATCTTGAGCGCCATCCTCAGATGGCAAAAGAATGCAGTAAAAACGGTGAGGTTAATTTTTTTACAACAGATTCAGTTGAGGACTTTGAGAAGCATTCGCCAATTTTTTATGGTCAGCCGCTAACAGCAAAACATATAGATTTATAGGTTACATTAACCTGAATCTGTAACCTAAATTTGAAATATAGTATTACCTTTGCCATCCTTTCACAAAACAGCGGGGATGGTGCCTTGCTGGTGTATTAAATCAATTTGATAAATTATTTTATAAAGGAAAAAACTTAATACAATGCCAGGTAAAAAAAGAACGTATCAACCCCACAAACGCCGTCGTAAAAGTGTGCATGGTTTCCGTAAGCGTATGGAAACAGCCAATGGCCGTAAGGTATTATCCAGCCGCAGAGCAAAGGGGCGTCATAAACTCACTGTGTCTGATGAGCATGGCGATAAAAAATAAATGTATCATTTAATTATTAGCCCTGATGTCCGGGGCTATTTTTATTTAATGTTGTTAGGTAACTTTACCTGAAAAGGATAACTCAATAGCACAAGGTTTCACATTAACTAAATCTGAAAGGCTTAAAAGCCGAAGACTAATTGAACAATTGTTCACTGAGGGCAAATCATTTTCAAATTATCCATTCAAAGTATTATATCTCGTTTTTGAAAGTGGCCCTATGTCATTACAATCAGGTTTTGCCGTAAGCAAAAAGAATTTTAAAAAAGCAGTTGATAGAAACAGGATAAAGCGTTTGATGAGAGAAGGCTATCGCCTGCAAAAAAATTCTTTAACTGAGAAGCTTGATAATCAAAAAAAATTTATGACTGTGTTTTTTATTTACATTGGCGCTGCTTTACCAACATATGAAATTGTTTCTGAAAAGATTTATACCGCTTTAACCCGGTTAGAAAAATTTGCTGATGAAAGTGCTCCTTCAAATCCTTAGTCTTCCTTTTATTTTATTGATAAAGCTCTACCAATGGATTATTTCGCCGTGGTTAGGATCTCAATGCCGGTATACCCCTACTTGTTCCCAATATGCACTCGAAGCATTAAAAAAATATGGAGCAATAAAAGGCTTATGGCTTACTATAAAAAGAATTGCAAGATGCAATCCATGGGGTGGCCATGGCCATGATCCGGTGCCTTAAAAATCTAAACTGGATTTGTGGGATGATTGAGATTATGGGATATAAAAAATCCGCAACAGTATAGCTGCTGCGGACTAAGAAAATTTTTAAAGTCCCTTTAGGGATTTAGGGTTTTATTTAGGATAATCTTTCTGCGACCTTTTTCCAGTTAACTACATTCCAAAAAGCCTTTAAATATTCAGGACGTCTGTTTTGATACTTTAAATAATAAGCATGTTCCCAAACGTCGCAACCTAATAATGGGGTGCATTTGCACTCAGCAGTATCCATCAAAGGATTATCCTGATTTGGGGTCGAACAAATAACTAATTTTCCATCCTGAGACCCAAGCCAGGCCCAGCCACTTCCAAAACGGGTAGTTCCTGCTGTATTAAATTTTTCTTTAAACTCTTCAAATGATCCAAACGCTTCCTTTATCGCATCAGCTAATTTACCGTCAGGCTCACCGCCTGCATCGGGTGCAAGACTTTCCCAAAAGAAACTATGGTTCCAATGACCGCCTCCGTTATTTCTAACAGCCGGGCTTATGCTTCCTGCATGTTTTACTAACTCTTCAATGGTTTTATTTTCATGCTCACTACCTGCAATGGCTTTGTTTAAATTATCAACATATGCCTGGTGGTGTTTATCATGATGAATGGTCATTGTTTCTTTATCAATATATGGCTCTAATGCTTCATAAGCGTAAGGCAGAGCCGGAACTGTAAATGCCATAAGAATTTAATTTTAATTGTTATAAAAAGATTGGATGCAAATTTACTTGGTAAATGTTACAAAAAAAGGCAGGGTATTGATAATTTCTTTATCACGAAAACAAAGCTATCTTCTTGCCTTAAAAAAAGTTTTCATTAAGGCGATACATTCATCTTTATAAATACCCTTAACAATTTTTGTTTTTGGGTGAAGAACCCTCATCCGTTGCCCCTCTCCCGGGGGAGAGTCGCTTAGGGTGAGGGCGCCATGCTTTTCATCGTCAGCCCCATAAACAACTCTGGCAATTTTACTCCAGTACAAAGCCCCGGCACACATAAAGCAGGGCTCTATCGTAACATATAAAGTTGCAAGAGGCAAATATTTCGTTCCCAAAAAATTATAGGCTGAGGTGAGCACAATAATTTCTGCATGTGCTGTTGAATCATTTAATTTCTCCATCTGGTTATATCCCCGGGCAATGATTTTATCCTGCATTACAATCACTGCCCCTATAGGAACCTCCTCTTCTTCAAAAGCTTTTTGGGCTTCTTTTAAAGCCTGCTTCATATAATATTCATCACTTTCAGCCATAAAAGTTTGTATTACCTTGGGGAAACAAATTTAGCTGTAATGACCGATTTAATTCCTGCACTTACAAACCTTCGTAACTATTACAACAGCCATATAACCAAGCCTTATGAATTTCGTAAAACGCAATTGGAGAAATTAAAGTATGCCATTCTTAAATATGAAAAGGAAATTGAAAAGGCGCTTTATTCAGATCTTAAAAAAAATGCTGAAGAAACTTACGCTGCTGAAACAGGCCTGGTGCTGGCCGAAATAAACATTGCATTAAAAAATCTGCGAAATTGGATGAGGCAGGAATCTGTTGGAACTAACCTGGTTAATTTGCCATCGGCCAGTAAGATTTATAGAGAGCCATTAGGAGTTGTACTCATCATTGGCCCATGGAATTACCCGTTGCAACTTATGCTGATACCTCTTGTTGGCGCAATCGCCGGCGGAAATTGTGCAGTGCTTAAGCCATCAGAATTTTCTCCCGCAACAACTTTGTTTATACAAAAAATAATATCCGAAATCTTTCCCCATGAGTATATAAGTGTTGTTAGTGGCGATGGTGCAGAAGTGGTTACTGCAATGATGAAAAATTTCCGGTTTGATCATGTGTTTTATACCGGTAGTATTCCTGTTGGAAAAATGATTTATAAAATGGCGGCTGAAAAATTAGTTACAGTCACATTAGAACTCGGTGGTAAAAGCCCTGCCATTATTTATGCAGATGCAGCTGTTGCTGTTGCTGCAAGGAGGATTGCTTTTGGAAAGTTTCTTAATACCGGGCAAACATGTATTGCACCTGATTACCTGTTGGTGCATGATGATATAAAAGAAAAATTTATTAATAAGCTTAAGGAAACAATTATAAAATTTTACAGCAACGATGCTTCAACAAATTATAATTATGGAAAGATAATTAACGAAAAAAGATTTGATAAACTGCTGAGCTACTTTAAAGATGGAAGCATTATAACAGGAGGGGAATACAATAAAGAAGAATTATTTATTGCACCAACTGTGCTGGATAATGTTTCCCTGGATTCGCCGTTAATGAGGGAAGAGATTTTTGGTCCACTTTTGCCGGTAATCTCTTTTAAGACCACTGAAGAAGCTATGAACATAGTTCAGAGAAATGCAGACCCGCTTGCTCTTTATTTATTTACCAACAACAAAAAAACTGAAGAAGCCTGGATAGAAAAAGTCTCTTTCGGCGGCGGTTGTATAAATAACACTGACTGGCATTTTACTAACCATCATTTACCATTTGGAGGCGTTGGCCACAGCGGAATCGGTGCTTATCACGGTAAATTTTCTTTTCAAACTTTTACCCGGGCAAAGCCTGTTATGAAAACTCCTAACTGGTTTGATCCCTCAATTAAATACCCACCATTAAAAGGAAGGCTGAAATTTTTTAAATGGTTTATTAAGTAGATTTTTGAGGAAGCTTTAACTCCATACTTTACAAAGTGGAATGTCAGGGTATCTTTAATAATTGAAGACACCCAACAACCTGACACAAAAAATCAAACGTAGCCAGGTATTCCTGTTTATTTTTCTTCCCTTGTCATATTGGTCTAAGTAAGATTGTAATG
>JBDSAQ010000158.1:0-13626 GCA_039922095.1 Ginsengibacter sp.
GTTCGTTGCCTTTTTTGAAACTTTCAGGATGTTGGGCATCTAAGATTTTATCTAATCCCAGGTAATCACTGTAGTACATGGATTTATTTTCCATAATTTTTAGAAGTTGATTATTGTTAATTGCTCATCGTGCCACGTAAGTATAAGGAGCAGGGGAAGATAAAATGGTAAATTGCCTGGCATAAAATCTTTGTGTTAATTTGTAAAGGTATAGTAGAAACAGATTTTTAATTTTCCTCTCGACTTAAATACAAGTATGAACTCTAAATTTAAAAACCACCTGCTATTTGTGGCATGCCTGATATTTTTTTACCATTGTCCGGGGCAGCATACCACCCATAAAGTAAATTTTAGCCATCCTTTATGGAGTATACAAAGCAATATATATGAGGTTAACCTCAGGCAATATACAGCAGAAGGAACATTTAAGGCATTTGAAAAGCATTTACTACGCCTTAGAAAAATGGGTGTGGAAATATTGTGGTTTATGCCAATAACACCCATAGGTGTTGAAGGAAGAAAAATGACAACATCTGATTTGGGAAGTTATTATGCTGTAAAAAACTATAAAGAAGTAAATGAAGACTATGGTACAATGAAAGACTGGATTGCTTTAGTAAAGCTTGCTCACGGCATGGGCTTTAAGATTATTGTAGATTGGGTGGCTAATCATTCTTCTCCTGATAATCCCTGGATAAAAAATCATCCTGATTTCTATATGAAAGATAAAGATGGTACTATAATCCCCCCGAATCCCGATTGGACAGATACAAGGAAATTAAATTTTGACAACAGGGAATTAAGAGATAGCATGATTGAAGCTATGAAATTCTGGATAAGAGAGACAAACATTGACGGATTCAGGTGCGATGTTGCAGGCGATGTACCGACAGATTTTTGGAAAGATTGTATTTCTAAACTAAGAAAAATAAAAAATATTTTTATGCTTGCCGAAGGAGAAAAGCCGGAATTGAATTTAGCCGGCTTTGATGCAACCTATACCTGGACTATAATGCATGGCATGAAAGATTTGTATAATGCTAAAATTACTTTAGGAAAGTTTGATTCTCTCATTAATAATAACATACAGATATTTCCAAAAAATGCCTTCCGGCTATACTTTACCTCTAACCATGATGAGAATAGCTGGAACGGGACTGAGTTTGAAAAATATGGTGATGCATACAAAGCGTTTGCAGTGTTAACGCAAACAATATATCAAAGTATTCCACTTGTGTACAGCGGGCAGGAAGAACCCAATAGAAACCGCCTCAAATTTTTCATAAAAGACACTATTCAATGGGGTAAATATGAAATGGCTCCTTTTTATAAAACATTATTAAAGATTCGCAAAAGTACCCCTGCACTTGCTGCGGATGCATTATATAAAAAAATAGTTACTGCAAATGATGTGGCAATATTTGCTTATTTAAGAGAAAAGGCCGGCCATAAAATTGCAGTAATTTTAAATTTATCAAACCAGCCTCAAAGGTTTACTATTAAAGACAATTCACTTTATGGAGAACCCATAAATATTTTTTTAGGGGTGAAAGAAAAATTATCACGGGAACATGTTTATAGCCTTGAGCCCTGGGGCTATATCGTGTATGATTATGATTAATGTAATGATTTTAATAACTGGCATTATTCACCATCACCACTCACTTAACCTTCTCTTTTATTTCCTGCAGCTTCAGCAATGCCTCTACAGGTGTCAATCTGTTAATGTCAAAAGCTTCTAATATTTTTCTTATTTCATCAAATGCCTGTGAGTGTACATCGAAAATACTAAGCTGTATTTGAGGAGAGGATAATTTTTTTACAGCAGCGCCAAGACTGATATCCTGCGCACCTGTCGAAAGGTCTACATTCTTTGCTTCCAGTTGCTTTAAAATTTCATTGGCCCTGGAGATAAGAGAGGGCGGCATTCCTGCCATTTTAGCTACGTGTATTCCAAAGCTGTGAATACTTCCTCCTTGTGCAAGCTTTCGCAAAAAAATTATCTTGTTACCAACTTCTTTATTAGTTACATGAAAGTTTTTCACCCTGGGTAATTTATTTTCCAGCTCATTTAATTCATGGTAATGTGTGGCAAATAAAGTTTTAGGTGCATGTGGGCTTTTATGTAAAAATTCTACTATACTCCATGCAATTGAAATACCATCATAGGTTGATGTGCCTCTTCCTATTTCATCAAGCAGTATTAAACTTTTAGGCGTCAGATTATTTATTATGCTGGCTGTTTCGTTCATCTCAACCATAAACGTGCTTTCGCCACTGCTGAGATTATCATTGGCGCCAACCCTTGTAAATATCTTATCAGTTAAGGGAATTTGAGCCTCATCGGCCGGCACAAAACATCCCATGTGAGCCATCAAAGTAATGAGTGCTGTCTGGCGAAGAATGGCGCTTTTGCCACTCATGTTGGGGCCTGTTAAAATTATTATTTGCTGGTGAGATGGGTCTAAAAAAATATCATTGGCTATGTAAACTTCTCCCTGTGGTAAATTTCTTTCAATAACCGGATGCCTGCTTTGTTTCAGGCATAATGTATTGTCATTGTGCATAAGAGGCTTTCTGTAATTGTATTGCAAGGCAATATTTGCAAAACAACACAAACAATCTAAAACTGCCATAACGTGGCCATTCACCTGCATCGGCGCTATATAATCCTGCAACTCGTTTAATAATTTTTCGAATATGCGGCTTTCTATCTGCAACATTTTTTCTTCGGCACCTGTTATCTTTTCCTCATACTCTTTTAATTCCGGAGTTATATATCTTTCACCATTAATAAGAGTTTGTTTACGGATCCATTCCGGGGGAACCTTAGTTTTATGGGTATTAGTTACTTCAAGATAATATCCGAATACATTATTAAAGCCAACCCTGAGCGATGAAATGCCTGTGCGTTCACATTCCCGTTGTTGCAGTTTCAGCAGGTGTTCTTTACCATCACTTGAAATATTTCTTAATTCATCTAAAGCCTCGTCAACTGATCTCGCTATAACATTTCCTTTGCTAACAGCAATGGGGGGATTCTCAACAATTTCTTTTACTATCTTATCACCTATGTATTTACATGAATTAAGTGAATCACCCAATCTTTTTAAATAATCATTTTCAGTATTATCACAAATTGATTTTATAAGTTTTACCTGCTGCAAACCCCTGGCAATTTGCATTACCTCCCGTGGATTTATTTTTTTTGAAGGGATTTTACTAACAAGCCTTTCCACATCACCTGCCTGTTTAATGTATTGAGATATTCTATTCCGGACATCCAGTGACTTAAATAAAAATTCCACCAGGCCTGACCGCTCCTCAATTTTATTTATATCAGTTAAAGGCAGCAACAGCCAACGTTTCAATAACCTTGCGCCCATAGGCGAAACAGTGTTATCAAGCACTTTTAATAAAGAATTGCTGCCTTCTATTCCCCCAAGCAATTCAAGGTTTCTTATGGTAAAACGATCCATCCATAAATGGTCATCCTTATCAATCCGTTGTAAAGATGTTATATGCTGCAGGTTGGGATGCTCTGTATCTTTTAAATAATGTAACACTGCTCCGGCAGCGATAATACCTGCCTGCATATCTTCAACACCAAAACCTTTTAAGCTTTGCGTGCCAAAATGTTTTAACAGGCTTTCTTTGGCATACACTTCCGCAAAAATCCATTCGTCTAAAGTGTATATATAAAATTTACCGCCGAAAATATTTTTAAAATTCTTTTGCTGGCTCCGTTGAAAAACGACTTCAGCGGGCTGAAAATTCTGCAACAATTTATCTGTATAGTCCTTATCACCTTCTGCAATAAAAAATTCTCCCGTGGAAATATCTAAAAAAGCCATACCAATCTGGTAACTATCAGATTTTGCTTCATTAAAATGTATACCACATAAAAAATTATTCTGATTGTGTTCAAGCAGTTTGTCATTTGTTGCAACACCCGGAGTAATCATTTCTGTAACGCCGCGTTTTACAATGCCTTTGGCAAGTTTAGGATCTTCAAGCTGGTCACAAATAGCTACACGATAACCTGCTTTTACAAGCTTATGCAAATAAGTATCCAGCGCATGATGTGGAAAGCCGGCAAGTTCTGAGGAAGTTGGCGAGCCATTGTTTCTTTTGGTAAGGGTGATGCCTAATACTTTTGAAGTAGTGATTGCATCGGCCCCAAAAGTTTCATAAAAATCCCCCACTCTAAACAACAATATTGCATCAGGGTATTTAGCCTTAATGGCGTTATGCTGCTGCATTAATGGAGTTTCTCTATTTTCAGATTTTGACATAGTTAGTAATAGTCATGAGTCAATAAGTCATTAGTCAATACGTTATTATTTGGATCCATTTTCTTCAGGAAGTTTTATGGGATAAGGTGAACGGGTCTTTAGGCAATTTAGTTTTTTGAGCTGAATGTTTGTAAGCATTGTGAAGTAATTTTGTAAACAATGTTACGGGAAATTAAGAAACTCAGCATGAATGAACTTAACAGAAAAACTGTTGATGAATTTAAAAGATCTGAAAAAATCCCGGTAATAATTATTTTAGAGAACATCAGGAGCATGCATAATGTTGGCAGCGCATTCCGTACCGCAGATGCTTTTTTAATTGAGGCCATTTATATTTGCGGATATACAGCACAGCCTCCAAGAAAAGAAATTGATAAAACTGCGTTGGGTGCAACTAATACAGTCTCATGGAAATATTTTTCAAAAACCAAAGGAGCCGTAGATGAACTAAAAAAAAATGATTTTACAGTTTTTGCCATTGAGCAGGTTGATAAAAGCATTTCGTTAGAAAAACTTGGTGAAAGAGCGGATGATAAGATTGCCCTTGTATTTGGTAATGAAGTTTCAGGAGTTGAGGAAGAAACTATCTCAATGTGTGACGGCTGTATTGAGATTCCGCAGTTTGGCATGAAGCACTCCTTAAATATATCAGTTGCGGTAGGGATAGTTTTGTGGGAGGTTGTGAGAAATTCAATAAAAAGAAATTTGTAATTTTAATAAATGGATACAATTATCGTTAAACCGAAGAGTGCTAATGAATATAAAGAAGTAATTACACTACTCCGTAAACTGAAGATTAAGACGGAAGTTTATAAAGAACGTTCCAGAAATGAAATATTAAAGAGCATCGAAAAAGGCGCTAAGGAAGCCGCATTATATTTACAGGGAAAAGTAAAACTACAAGATGCAAAAAATCTTTTGAGTGAATTATAAGATTGTAAATACCTTAGAATTTCAAAAAGAAATAAAGCATCTTTCTAAAAAATATCCCTCTTTGCATGATGATTTTGAAATTTTCCTAAATCAGCTTTCAAAAAATCCGTTTCAGGGTACGTCATTGGGAAACAATTTTTATAAAGTAAGATTAGCTATTTCCAGCAAAGGAAAGGGTAAAAGTGGTGGTGCCCGTGTAATTACGTATCTCCGGATAGCTGCAGAAACTGTTCTTTTAATAAGTATTTACGATAAATCCGAAAAATCTACAATTACAGAAAAAGAAATTAAAGAGCGACTAAAACGATTCCCAGCCTGATATGTCTTCACTAAAAAATTATCTTTCTCTTGTAAAATTCAGTCATACCATTTTTGCAATGCCATTTGCATTGATTGGTTTTTTTTTAGCACTATCTAAGCCTCGTTACAGACAATGGAATTTAAATATGACTGTTGGATGGGGAGGTCCTTATCCGGATTCACCATATTCGTGGGAGGAAATTTTGATAAAGTTTACTCTTGTCATCTTATGTATGGTCTTTGCCAGAAGTGCTGCTATGGCTTTCAATCGCTGGCTTGATAAAAATTATGATGCAAAGAATTCCCGGACAGCATTAAGAGAAATTCCTTCAGGAATTATCTCTGAAAAAAATGCTTTAATCTTTGTAGTTATTAATTGCCTTGCGTTTAGCATATCCACTTATTTTATAAATACGATTTGCTTTGCTTTATCACCGGTAGCCTTATTTGTAATTTTATTTTATAGCTATACAAAAAGATTTACGTCTCTTAGTCATCTCGTGCTTGGCCTGGGCTTGAGCCTTGCCCCGATCGGCGCTTACCTTGCTGTAACCGGAAAATTCAATTTGCTTCCTATTTTGTTTTCTTTTTCCGTTTTATTTTGGGTAAGTGGCTTTGATATTATTTATGCCCTGCAGGATGAGGAGTTTGATAAAGAAAATAAACTGTATTCTATCCCATCGGTTTTAGGCAAAGTAAATGCATTAAGAATATCAGAAGCATTACATGTTATTTCTGCAATTTGCGTATTTGCATCAGGCTTTTCCGGACATTTTGGATGGATATATTGGGTTGGAGTTTGTTTCTTTATTTCTTTATTAATTTACCAGCATACACTGGTTAAGCCCAACAATCTAACTAAAGTTAATCTTGCATTTTTTATAACGAATGGAATTGCATCTGTTATCTTCTGCATCTTTGTACTAATTGATCTCTTTATTAATTAAAATAATTTCCCCCTTTAGGGGATAGGGGTATGGCAAGAATCATAGCAATAGACTACGGAGGAAAGCGCACTGGGCTTGCGGTTACAGATCCTTTTCAAATAATAGCTACAGGTTTAACTACAATTGATTCAAAAGAAATGATCGTCTTTTTAAAAAAGTATTTTTTACAGGAAGAAGTGGAATTGATTATCATTGGCGAACCCAAAAATTGGGATGAATCTGATACGCATGCAACTCCTCTTGTTAAAGAAGCAACTAAAAAATTACAAAAAGAGTTTCCTCAAATTCCTGTTAAAACAGTGGATGAAAGATTTACTTCTAAAATGGCAAAACAGGCAATGTTGGAGATGGGCATGAAAAAGAAAGATCGCCGTGATAAGAAAAATGTTGACCTGATAGCTGCTACCATTATGCTTCAGGAATACCTGCAGAGCAAAGCTCTTAATCTCTGAATAGAATTTTACTTTCTATGACTTAAATTTGTCTTTTAAATCTTAAATAAAAACTCTCCCTTTAGGGAGCTGGAGGGTAAATAATGATTCTTCCTATTGTGGCTTATGGTTCGCCTGTTTTAAGAAAAGTAAGCAATAATATTACACCAGATTATCCCGGGTTAAGCAGGCTAATTGAGGATATGTGGGAAACCATGTATAACAGTAAAGGTGTAGGCCTGGCAGCGCCACAGGTTAACAGGGATATTCGTTTATTTATAATTGACAGCGTTCAAATAATTGACAATCTTGATGAGGATGAATTAGAAAAGTATCCGGATGATAAAGGATACAAGGGTGTTTTTATTAACGCAAAAATATCTTCACTTAATGGTGAAGACTGGGCTTATAATGAAGGCTGCCTGAGTATCCCAAAAATAAGGGAAGATGTGTACAGGAAACAAGAAGTATCCATTGATTTTTTTGATGAGCTGTTTGAACCTCAGACAAAAACATTCAATGGAATTACTGCAAGGGTTATTTTGCATGAATATGATCATATAGAAGGCAAACTTTTTATTGATTACTTAAAGCCATTAAAAAGAAAACTCATAAAACGTAAGCTCGCAGATATATCCAAAGGAAACGTAAGTGTTGATTATAAGATGGTATTTCCCAAATAGCTTTCGCTTGTGACTGAATTTCCCAAAACGCATTATTAAAGTAAATTGCGGCCATGTATTGCAGATATATAGTTGCCTGGCTATTGCTTTTTCCACTTACTATTTCGGCACAAAATAAAAATGATACCACAATAGAAATTGAAGGAAAGATTATTACACTTTCTGAAATAGTAATTAATAATAAACTAAATGTGCCTTCGTTTATTGAACGGGTAAAAAACGATACTACATTTTATAAAGCCTTTCGCACGCTGCACATCCTGGAATTTACTGCGCTGAATGATATAAGGATGGTAGATAAGAAAGGAGATATTAAGGCTTCACTTCGCAGCAAAGTTAAACAGCTCAGAAATAACAATTGCAGAAGCATGCAGGTTTTAGAAGAGGAAACATCCGGGGATATTTATGATAAAAACAAAAACTTCAACTACTACACCGGTGAATTATATGGCTCACTTTTGTTTACTAAAGGAAATATCTGCGGCGAAAATAATATTGTGAAAGGAAGAGAATTTTCAAGTAACGAATTAAGTGGAATGGCAAAACATAAAGAACAATTAAAAACACTGTTCTTCAATCCCGGAAAAAAAATTAATGGTTTGCCATTTATAGGAAATAAGACAGCAATTTTTGATGATAATATGGCTGACAAATACGATATGAGTATTGACCTGGTGGAATACAATAAAACAAATTGCTATGTCTTTAAGATTAAGGCAATAAAAGGCGGAGTAGTTATTGATGAAATGACCACATGGTTTAATGACAAAACTTTTGAGATTGTTGCCCGCAATTATTCTTTAAGCTACGATGCCGGAGTATACGACTTTAATGTTCAGATGCAGGTTGAAATGACAAAAGCGGGTGACCTTCTTGTGCCGGCCCTTATCCGTTACGTGGGCAATTGGAGAGTAATTACAAAACAAAGAGAACGGGGAATTTTTACCGCTACACTGTTTGATTTTCATCTTAAACAATAAAAAATACACCCAATAAAAAAATAATTTATGTGGCATCTTCTTTGATATTCTCCTCTCAAATTTTACTGTTAAAAAAAACTTATTTTATTAAATCCAATATTTCGAGGTTTACGTAAGTAAAAAAAATATTCTCTATCCCTCCCCTAAAAAATGATAACTCGCCTGAATTCGTCAATCACTAAACCTATAAATAATGAAAAAAAAATTTATACAATTTAATGGGTGGAAGCTTTGCCTGGTCTTAGCTTTTACGCTTTTAGCTGCTTTAGTTAATGCATCCTCTCACAGGGAAGCCCCGTTAATTGCGTTCGATCCTTTGGCAGATAATACCGATTTGTATGCCTTTAGAAGTCCGGATGATACTTCAACGATTACTATTATCGCTAATTATATACCAGGCGAGTTACCGGAAGGCGGACCAAATTATTATAATTTCAGCCCTAACGTCCGGTATGAGATTCATATTAAAAATAACCCCGCTACCATTGGTGATGATATAACATATAGGTTCACATTTGCACACGCAAATGAAGATTCCACTACTTTCTTTAATATTCGTTTGGGTAAACAAAATCTAAAAACCTATTATAATCTTGAAAAAAGTGTAGGGGGAGGGCCTTTCACATTAATTGTTGCATTCGGTATAGTTCCCCCACCTAATATTGGGCCAAGATCAATACTGGGCGGTGCGGGGCTGAATACTGCTGATTATAATTTATTGGTTACAAATGCAATCGCTAATGCTTCCACAGGTGAAACAGTATTTTGCGGCCCTGCTGACGATCCCTTTTTCGTAGATCTTGCAGGTGCTTTTGATGTGGGCAATTTCAGGCCGGAAGGTAATTCAACAAATGAGACAAAAGATGGGCTAAGCCGCCTTAATGTACATTCTATTGCAATTAAGGTTCCCATTAGCATGTTGCAAAAAGAGGGAAAAACAACTACCCAGGCAACAAGTATTTTAGATGGAGATTTTGTAATTGGTGTTTGGGCAAGCGCCAGCCGCCTTCAGATAAAAACTATTGATACCGGCGCATATAATTACTCAGGCAACTGGGTTCAGGTTTCCCGTTTGGGTATGCCGTTAACTAATGAGGTTATTATCCCTGTTGGCCAAAAGGATAAATGGAATACTGTTTATTCTAACAGTGCAAGAGATACATTCGGTACTTACTTCAAAAACCCTGAGCTGGGTTTGTATATGGATAACTACCAGTTTGGTCCGGCTGTACCCGCTTTAAACGGCTTACGTATACAAGCCCGTTCACTCGGAAGTTTTGATTTTAGAAATGGGAAAAAAGGACTATATGATTTAAAGGGTACGCCTGCATTGAATGGCACAGCGCTGGCAGAAGCTCCCGCAGGTTTTGGTGGATACTTGCTGCCGGATAGTACCAGCCCACGAGCGGTTGATCTTCTCCCCATATTTAATACAGGAGTTCCAAATTTAAGGCCGTACCAGTTGGCTACAGGTAAAGGAGGAGATCCCCTTGCTGCAGGTAAACCATTTATTAATAATTTTTTACCAACATTCGGCGATATGCTCAGGCTTAACATGGCAGTGCCGGTGACTTCAAGAAGTGATACTAACTTTAGTTCATTAGGATTGATTAAAGCTGCAGTTATTGGTCTTACTGACACCCTTTACAACCGTACTAATGACCTTCAATTTATTGCGAATATGGATGGCTTTCCTAATGGGAGAAGACTTGAGGATGATGTGGTTACTATTGAAATGCAAGCCGTAAGTGGTGTTGTACTTGCAGCTATTGGGTTATGGTATGATGATTATGATCCTACTGCTGTTCCTGCCCAATCTCCCGTTACACAGAATCTTTTGAACGTTCTTAGTTTTACAGCAGGCCCAACAAAAAACGATACTACATACAAAGTAGCCTTTCCTTACGTTCAAACTCCCTGGAGAGGCTTTGATTACACTATTAAACCAAGGTTCTAACAAATCAAAAAAAAAGAATTTTTATGAAAAAAATTTTAAACCTGTTTACAGCCATTTTGGTTTGTTTAGCACTTAATCAAACCACTGTTCTGGCATCTTCTCACAGAGAAGCACCATTGATTGCCTATGATCCTTTAGCAGATAACACAGACCTGTATGCTTTCAGAAGCCCCTGCGATACTAATAATGTAGTGCTTATTGCTAACTATATTCCTTTTGAATTGCCACAGGGCGGTCCTAATTTTTACAGTTTCGGTGAAAACATCCGCTATGAGATTCATGTTGATAATGACGCCTCAACAACTGGTGATGATATTGTTTACCGTTTTACATTTCAACAGGTAAATGAAGATCCCACTACATTTTTTAATATACGGTTAGGAAAACAAAATCTTAAAACAACTTATACGCTTGAGAGAGGTACATACATAGCTGGTGTGTTTACTTACACTCCTATTATTACTAATGGTGTTGTTCCCCCAAATAATATTGGGCCAAGATCAATTGAAAATTCAGTTGTAGGATTAGGTACGCCTTATGATACCCTGATGGAAAGAGCTGTTACTATGGCCACGACAGGTGAAAAAGTATTTGCCGGACCTGTGGATGATCCTTTCTTTGTTGATCTCGGGGGTGCTTTTGATCTAGGCGGTTTCAGAATACCCGGCAGAGATGGACTTGCTAAATATAATGTACACTCTCTTGTTGTGGAAGTGCCCATTTCTACATTACAAAAAACCGGTAAAACAACCACTCAGGCATCAAGCATTTTAGATGCTGATTTCATTATCGGCGTTTATGCCACAGCAAGCCGTCCACAGATCACTACATTTGATTCAACCGGCGGTAAACCGATAGCTTCAGGAAGTTGGGTACAGGTTTCACGTTTGGGTATGCCGCTTACTAATGAGGTTATAATTCCTATCGGCCAAAAAGATAAATGGAATAGTACAGCAGTAAACTCAGAATCAGAATTTGTAAAATATTTTCAGAATCCTGAACTTGCCTTGTACATGGATGATTCACAATTTGGCCCCGCAGTACCGGGATTGGACTCTTTGCGTATACAATCCAATTCCTTACAACAAGGTTATGATTTTAGAAATGGTAAACCAGGGTTATTTCCGCTAAAAGGTAATGCCGCACTTGCAGGTACCGCACTTGAAGATGGTAATGGTGGATTCGGTACCATTCTGCTTCCTAATGATTCCACCCCTCGTTCGGTAGATTTATTACCTATATTTTATACAGGGGTTCCAAATTTAAGGCCTTATCAATTATTTACAGGTAAAGCTGGAGGATCCCCACTTGCAGCAGGCAAGCCGTTTATAAATAACTTTTTACCCACGCTTGGTGATATGCTAAGATTAAATATGGCTGTACCTGTAACCCCAAGAAATGATCCTGATTTTAGCACACTTGGTTTGGTTGGGGCAGCAGTGCTGGGATTGACGGATGCGAGGTTTACCGCAAGTGGCACAGCCCTTCAGTTTATTCCTAATATGGATGGTTTTCCAAATGGCAGAAGACTTGAGGATGATGTTACTACTATTGAGCTTCAGGCAGTTGGTGGAGTTGTATTGGCCGCAATTGGTTTATGGTATGACGATTATACTGCGGGAGATCCGAACCCTGTAACGCCCAATCTTTTAAGTGTTCTTCGCTTCAATGCAGGAGTTACACAAAACGATACCGCTTTTAAGCCATGCTTTCCTTACGTGCAAACTCCATGGAGAGCATTTAGAGGTGCTGAATATGTTGGCCCAACATCATTTGATCCTTTGCCTGTTACTTTTGTAGAATTCACTGCTTCTAAAACTGGTAACCAGGTTCAACTACAATGGCAGGTATCCAATGAAATTAATAATGATTATTATGATGTAGAACAAAGTTTAGGAGCTGGTGTATGGATAAAAATTGGAACTGTACGGGCTAAGGGTGGAAGTACAAATAATTATCAGTTACTGCATTCAAATCCATCATTATCGAAATCTAATTTTTATCGCATTAAGCAGGTAGATAAAGATGGAAGATTTGTTTATTCACCTATCCGGTTAGTTAAGTTTACATCAACAACTATTCTTACGATTTCTCCTAATCCTGCTTCGGATTATATTAATATTTATTCAACTCAGAATTTATTAAACATTCATATATATGATATGAATGGTAAAAAGATGTTGTCACAAAGGTTAACGGATGGGTCTGCAAAAATTAATGTTTCCCGTTTTTCAAAAGGTGTGTATACAATAGTGGCAGAAAATAATGGTGTTAAGATACAAACCACTAAGATAGTTAAGCAATAATGAGCTAATTAGCTATTATATTCTCCTTCTTTACCTAATATGCCCGGCTCTCAACTGCCGGGTATATTTTTTAACGATTTTAAATGCGTTACTTTATATTTAAAATCTTATCGGTAAACAAGCATTTATAAAATCACGGTCAATTAAATTTTTTACAATGAAAAAAAAACAAATCTATCTTATTTTAGTATTTGTATTTATTGCGGCAGTAGCAGGTATAATTATAAACTATAATAACAAAAAAGAGGAAGAAAGAAATATTTCCTATGATCTGATTGAACGAAAGGGGGAATTAGCTAAAATGGAAGAATGGAAGAATGTTCAACAGCGTTCTAAGGTTTTACTGGCGGCAATTAAAGAAGATCCCCAGGATACAAAATCCTGTTTAAAATTAGCAGCTCTATTTATTGAAGAGGCACGTGTAACGGGTAACTACATGTATTACGATAAGGCAGCCATGAAATATATTAATACTGTTTTAAAATCCGAACCCGGGAATTTTCATGCCCTTGTTTTTAAGTCTCTTATTTACTTATCTCAGCATCACTTTGCTGAAGGATTGGCTACTGCTAAAGAAGCAAAACAAATAAATCCTTCCAACGCCTATGTTTATGGATTACTGGTAGATGGGAATGTTGAAATGGGGTATTATGATTCCGCTGTTGTAAATGCCGATAAAATGAATGCTATCCGCCCGGATTTAACCTCTTACTCCAGGGTATCTTATTTAAGAGAGATCTATGGAGATTATACCGGAGCAATAAAAGCCATGAAAATGGCTGTTGAAACCGGTG
>JBDSAQ010000159.1:0-3151 GCA_039922095.1 Ginsengibacter sp.
TTTGGCTATCAAATGCGCTTTGATTTAAAAGATGGCTTTCCTTTAGTAACAACAAAGAAACTTCATTTAAAAAGTATTATTTATGAATTGCTTTGGTTTTTAAAAGGAGATACTAATATTAAATATTTAAAAGAAAATGGTGTAAAAATATGGGATGAATGGGCTGATGAAAATGGAGAGCTCGGTCCGGTGTATGGTAAGCAATGGCGCAGCTGGGAAGGGGCTGACGGAAAGGTAGTTGATCAGATTTCTGATCTGGTTCATCAAATTAAAACAAATCCTGATAGCCGCCGCCTCATTGTAAGTGCATGGAATGTTGCTGAATTACCAGAGATGAAACTGATGCCTTGCCATTGCCTTTTTCAATTTTATATAGCTCCGGCCCCCTCTAACTCCCCCAAAGGGGGAGGACGACCGGAATTAAGCTGTCAATTGTATCAGAGAAGTGCAGATGTTTTTTTAGGTGTGCCATTCAACATTGCATCATATGCTTTATTAACCATGATGATTGCTCAGGTTTGTGATCTTGAACCTGGAGAGTTTATACATTCCTTTGGCGATGTTCATTTATACAAAAATCATTTTGAACAGGCAGAGTTGCAATTAACAAGAACTCCATTTATATTACCTCAGATGAAAATAAATTCATCTGTAAAAGATATTTTTAGTTTTAAGTTTGAAGATTTTGAATTGTTGAATTATGAAAACCACCCGGCAATAAAAGCAGTGGTGGCTGTGTGAGCCAGAACTGCGAAGCAAAACAAAATTGCTTCACTTCTTAATTCTTTATTTATTATTCTCATTTCTTATTATGATAATCTCCCATCTTGTAGCCGCTTCCGAAAATAATGTTATCGGGAAAAACAATAAGCTCCCCTGGAATTTACCCAACGATTTTAAGTTTTTTAAAAATAAAACCTGGGGCATGCCGGTTATTATGGGGAGAAACACTTATGAATCCCTGGATATGCCATTGCCTGGCAGATTCAATTTTGTTATTACAACTAACACTGATTGGAAAGCAGAAAATGTTGAAGTAGCTCATACTATTGAACAGGCTATTGATAAAGCAAAGGAAACTGATTGCAAAGAAATTTTTATAATCGGAGGCGGGAAAATTTTTGAACAGTCCATGAATATTATAAACAGGATTTATATTACACGTGTGCAAACAACAGTTGAAGGAGATACCTTCTATCCATCAATAGATGAATCAAAATGGGAACTAATTTTTGCAGAAAAGCATTTTGCAGATGAAAAGCACGCATTTAATTACAACTTTCAAACATGGGAAAAGAAATAATACCCAATGTACAGCCGCTTTCAGTTAGCTAAAAAATACTTTCATTATTATATCACCGCTGCCAGCGGGAAAGGCCATGGTATTCATTCTCCGTTTGTATTTGATTTTGTAACCAATGTCTTGAATGATAGAAACAAATCAGAACGATCTGAAGAAATTGAGAAGCTGAGAAACTCTTTATTGCAAAATAATACTTCAATAGATGTTGAAGATTTTGGTGCAGGCTCCGGCATAATTAAAACCAGCAGGCGTTTGGTAAAGCAGATTGCATCTTCATCTTCAAAACCACAAAAATATGCAATGCTTATAGGAAGAATTGCCAAATATCATAACACTAAAACTATAATTGAACTGGGAACTTCTTTTGGAATAAGTGCTGCTTATATTGCCTCTGCAAATCCAATGTCAGCAGTATTCACTTTAGAGGGATCTGAAAGCATTAGCAACATTGCACAGAATAATTTTGATAAACTTAGCCTACGGAATATAAATTTAATAAGAGGGGATTTTAATGATACACTTCCCGGACTTCTTTCCAAATTAAGTAAAATTGACCTTGCTTTTATTGATGGCAATCACCGGAAACTACCTGTACTAAAATATTTCAACCAGCTTCTTGCAAAATCAACTAATAGCGCTGTTTTTATTTTTGATGATATACATTGGAGCTATGAGATGGAAGAGGCATGGAAAGAGATTCAGGCGCATCCAGGTATTAGTGTGACCATTGATCTTTTCTTTCTGGGTATCGTTTTTTTTAATAAAGATTTTAAAGTAAAACAACATTTTGTAATCAGGTTCTAAATTTGCCTATCTTAGAAGCATATATTTTATCTATGATCATTGGTGTTTTGCAAGAACCCATTCCTGAAACCAGAGTCTCATTATTACCCGAACATTTATCTATTCTAAAAAAATTGAATGTTGATGTGCTTGTTGAAAGCAATGCAGGCATTAAAGCTTTTGCAACCAATGAGAAGTATGAAGAAAGCGGTGCCAAAATTTCAGATCGTGAGAAAATTTTACAAACTGCCGATATTGTATTATCTATCAATAATTTCTCAGCAGGGGATGTTTTAAAGTTTCGCAACGGAATAATTTTGTTAGGCAATTATCAGCCTCTTTTTAATGTGTTAGAAATAAAAGAATGGGTGAGTAAGGGCGCTGTAATTTTTAGCATTGATATGATTCCCAGAACTACAAGAGCACAAAGTATGGATGTGTTAAGCAGCCAGGCAAATATTGCGGGTTACAAAGCAGTACTGCTCGCAGCAAATTTATTTCCCAGATATTTTCCCATGTTTATGACGGCTGCCGGGAGTATTGCTCCAGCCAAGGTGCTGATTTTAGGCGCCGGTGTGGCTGGTTTGCAGGCTATTGCTACTGCCCGCCGTTTGGGGGCGGTTGTAGAAGTTTTTGATACAAGGCCCGCAGTAAAAGAGGAAGTTATGAGCCTCGGAGCTAAGTTTGTAGCGGTGGAAGGCGCTGCAGATGCAAGCCAGGCGGGAGGTTATGCAGTAGAACAATCAGCAGAATTTTTAGAAAGACAAAAAGCAAAGATTGCTGAGAGTGTTGCTAAAGCGGATATAATAATTACTACAGCTCAGATACCAGGAAAGAAAGCTCCTATTCTAATTACCACGCAAATGATGGAGCAAATGAAGAACGGATCATTAATTATTGATCTTGCAGCTGCAACCGGTGGCAACACTGAGCTCACTAAAAATGCAGAAACTATAAAATATAAAGGAGTAAGTATCGTTGGTAATTCCACTTTGCCGGCATCTATGCCCTATGATGCAAGTAAATTATATGGAAAGAATATTCTGAACTTTTTACAATTGATAA
>JBDSAQ010000160.1:0-4166 GCA_039922095.1 Ginsengibacter sp.
AATTTTTTCAGAAGGGAAGTGTACAAAGAAGTTACTCATAAAATCCAGCGCAGCAATCTTAATAGCTTCAATGCCTAAACTTGCACCACGTGTGCCAGCGCCTATTTCTGAAGGAACTTCTATTAGTTTAATATTCTTCATAGCACGTGAGGCTTTTAAATGAAAGAGGCTTCAGATAATTTTAGATTTATGGGGTCACAAATTTATTGAATAGTTTATTCATAAAATTTACAATCCCCCATAGTATCTTATATATTGTATCCTTACAAATGAATGCATGCGATGCACACGAATATAACTTATAAATGGAAAACATTAACCAGAAAACGCTACAGCAGATAGATTACAATTCTAATTCTCCCGGCACTGAAATGATACTGATTTGCTTTATAGAATTATCGTATAAAAAATTCTCATCCTCCATTTTTTTTAAGTGCATGATAAGATGATCATAAAAGCCGGAAGTATTTAAAACAATAATTTTTTTATCATGAATATTAAGCTGGTTCCATGTAAGCATTTCAAAAAATTCATCCATTGTGCCATAGCCCCCGGCTAATATAATTGCGGCATCACATTTATCATACAACATGGCTTTGCGTACGTGCATATCCGCTACTTCATGCAATTCAGTTAATCCCACATGCTGATGCTCCGATGCCATTAAAGCCTTAGGCATTACCCCGATTATCCTTCCCTGTTTTTCCAAAACAGCATCAGCAAGCGCTCCCATTATTCCTTTGTTAGCGCCGCCATATACTACAGTAATATTTTTTTGAGTGAGTATATATCCAAGCTCTTTGGCATGCTGCACATACAAAGAATTTTTTCCTGTTTTGGAACCACAGAAAACTGCTACAGATTTAATTGACATATTTTTATTTATCTTGAATAAAATTCAAATTAAATGGTCTTAAAACCTAATTCTCTTTTTTAATCCTTAACTACTAATTGCTGGTTTATGTCGCCAATAGTTCTGCTTTCTTTTCTTATTGGCTATTTTTTAATGTTAATCGTAGTATCTTATATTACTTCGAAAAACTCCTCGGATAACTCAACTTTTTTTATTGCAAACCGTAAGTCTAAGTGGTACCTCGTTGCATTTGGTATGATCGGTACAGCCTTGAGTGGTGTAACTTTTATTTCTGTTCCGGGAGAAGTGGGCAGTGCATCAGGCGCCCAGTTTAAGTACTTTCAATTTGTATTAGGCAATGCAGCTGGTTATGTAGTTGTAGCTACAATATTGCTACCCTTGTACTACCGGATGCATCTTACTTCTATCTATGAAGTTATTGAAAGAACCCTCGGCAAAGTAAGCCACAAAACTGCTGCGGGTATTTTTTTATTATCACGGGTAATAGGCTCATCATTCAGATTGTATTTGGTTGCTATTGTTTTACAGCGATTTATTTTCGATGAAATGGGCGTACCATTTTGGCTTACTATCATAATATGTCTTCTTCTAATTTGGGGATATACATTCAGGGGAGGCCTTAAAACAATAATTATTACAGACACTTTGCAGACAGTGTTTTTGGTGCTTTCTGTTTTTCTATCAATCTATTTTATTTGTAGCAGTTTAGATCTTAACATAAGCAGCGCCTTCACTGCTATAAAGGAAAGCAGTTATTCCAAAATTTTTTTTACTGATGATTTTGCCTCAAGTAAATTCCATATTAGCAAGCAGTTTCTTGGTGGTCTTTTTGTAACCATTGGTATGTTTGGGTTAGATCAGGACCTGATGCAAAAGAACTTAAGCTGCCGCAACATCAGGGAAGCGCAAAAGAATATGTTCACTTTTACATTTGTATTTGTTATTATTAATTTATTCTTTTTAAGTGTTGGTGCATTACTATATATCTATGCAAATAAAAATGGCATTTCAGTTCCGCTGGATGCCATTACGCATAAACCCCGTACAGATTATCTGTTTCCTGAAATTGCATTAAATCATTTCAAAGGTGTGCCTGCAGTAGTGTTTATGTTAGGCCTTACTGCTGCTACCTTTGCCACAACTGATTCCGCACTTACGGCACTAACTACCTCTTTTTGTATAGATTTTTTAGGGTTTGATAAAAAGAAAAATGACAACAATCCAAATATGGTGGTTAAAAGACATTGGGTGCATGTTGGTTTTTCCATGCTTATTTTACTGGTGATCCTGTTGTTTAATGCCTTAAATGATTCATCTGTAGTTAGTGTTATTTTCAGAGTTGCAACGTTTACCTATGGCCCCCTTATAGGCCTTTACGCTTTTTCCTTATATGCAAAACAGCGAAAAGTATTGGATAAGGCCACCCCTGTTATTTGTATACTTTCGCCACTCATTTGTTTTTTTATAGATAAATATTCCACACAATTATTCGGCGGGTATGTTTTTGCTGAGGAACTAATTATTATAAACGGGCTTATTACTTTTGCTGGTCTTCTCTTAGTTTCACGGAAGAAACAATTAGTATAAAAATTTTATGGAGGTATTAATAAATAGAGATATTGAAAGTTATGCTGAAAGATTATCTTCTCCCGAAGAAAATCTTTTGGCTGAAATAGCACAGTATACAAATCAATTTCATTCCCACGCCCATATGCTTAGCGGACATGTGCAAGGCATGCTTTTACAAATGATAAGCTGCCTGATCAAACCAAAACGCATACTGGAAATCGGTACTCTAACAGGCTACAGCGCTTTATGCCTGGCTACAGGATTACAAACTGATGGTGAACTGCATACCATTGAGATAAGAGAGCAGGATGCTATTACAGCACAAGGGTTTTTTAGCAAATCGTTACATAATAATAAAATATTTTTACACACAGGCGATGCTCATAAAATTATACCCTCATTAAAAATAGAATGGGATATAATTTTTTTAGATGCCGACAAAGTGAGTTATATTGATTATTACGAATTAACTTTGCCAGCATTAAAAAAGAACGGATTGCTTATAGCAGACAATGTTTTTTTTCATGGCAAAGTGTTGGAGAAAAATATTACAGACAAAAGGGCAATTGCTATTCACGCCTTCAATCAACATATTGCTAAAGATGGAAGAGTGCAACAGGTATTATTAACCGTCAGAGATGGCTTATCATTAATAAGAAAACTATAGTTCAACCTTTATTTATACAATTTATAAAAATTAACCGTTATATATTTTATGAAAAAAGTATTAATCATTATTACAGGTATCCTGCTTATGCAAATCAGTATTGCACAAACCATAAGTGTGGAGCAATACATACTGCAGCATAAAGATTTTGCCATTCGTGAGATGAAAAGAATGGGAGTACCTGCCGCAATTACTCTGGCACAGGGTATTTTAGAAACGAACAACGGCAATAGTGAACTGGTAAAAAAATCTAATAACCATTTTGGGATAAAGTGTAAAAGCACCTGGACAGCAAGTGGTGTGAGTCATGATGACGATGCGGCTGGCGAATGTTTCAGATGTTACAAAGACGCTGAAGGCTCTTACAGGGATCATTCAAATTTTTTAAGAGGAAGTGATCGTTATGCTTTTTTATTCAAACTTACTCCTGAAGATTATAAGGGCTGGGCGTATGGTTTAAAAAAGGCAGGTTATGCAACCAATCCCCAATATCCAAAAATTTTGATAAAGTATATTGAAGATAATAATCTGCAGCAGTATACATTGGAAGCCGTAAATGATGTACCCTTTTTTAATGCATCAAATTATACAAGCGACCCGGAAGATAAGGCTTTCAATGAGCTGACTCAGACGCCCTACACAGAAGAAATTACAAAAACTGATGATGGAATAAATGATCGTTCCCAAAAGTTTGAAGATAAATTTATCATAAACGGCTCCACCGCTGTTGCTGCAAAAAAAGGTATGTCGTTATTAGCAATTGCCGGTGAAAATAATATTAAACTTTCAAAATTACTTGAGTATAACGATCTTGATATAGATGGCTTGCTCGATAAAGATCAAATCATCTTCCTTGAAAAAAAATCTAAAGAAGGTGAAAAAGATTTTTACATTTTGCAAACCAATGAAACCCTATATGATGCAGCTCAAAAAAATGGTATAAAACTGCAAAGCCTGTATGAATATAATGCGCTCTCTAAAGATGATATTCCGGCTGCGGGTATTAAAATAAATCTTAAACCGCATGTTGATAAATTCATGGCATCGAATGAAAAA